>JBFGYN010000375.1:0-4173 GCA_041587415.1 Candidatus Competibacterales bacterium
CAACCCGTGTAGTCGACCGGTTGCGCCATCCAAACCTGCTCGCACCGAATACAATTGTGCCGCCCAACCACCCAGCTCCTGGCCGAATGTCACGGGCATCGCGTCCATGAGATGGGTTCGTCCGGTCTTGACGACATCGTCCAATTCCGCGCCACGGTCTTGAATAACGTTCGCCAAGTGATCCAACGCGGGGAACAGTCTCTCGTGCATCTCCAGTGAGCTGCTAACGTGCACGGCCGTGGGTATCACGTCGTTGCTGCTCTGACCGCGATTCACATGGTCATTGGGGTGCACGGGGCGCCCGAGCCGCTCACTCGCAAGCATTGCGATCACTTCGTTCGCATTCATGTTGGAGCTCGTTCCCGAGCCGGTTTGGAAGACGTCCACCGGGAAATCTTTGTCGTAGACACCTTCCGCCACCTCGCTCGCCGCCTGCTCGATGGCCAGAGCCATGTCTTGCTCGAGCTGTTTCAACCCGGCATTGGCGACGGCAGCGCTAGCCTTGATCAAGCCCAGTGCGCGAATGAATGGTCTGGGCATCGGCAGTCCGCTCACCGGAAAGTTGTCAACCGCCCGTTGCGTCTGCGCGCCGTACAGCGCGGCGGCGGGCACGCGGACCTCCCCCATACTGTCACGCTCGATTCGATATTCGGTATCGCCTGCCATGATGCTTACTCCAATGGTTCCTCGTATTCAGCTTAGGCCAACGAGCTCCGGAAATTGTGCGATTGAGACAAGGAAACGGCATTTTCCCGAGTGATGCGGGAATCGCGCATTCATCTCTGGTCTGCCCAATCAACCCTCGCCCGCACTGTTCTGCATTTTCTGGGTTGCCGTCAGCCCCATAAGTGACGAATACTTATCTGCCCAACTCCCCTGCCGCCGAAATTCCCTTGGATCTCTCCCCCGAGCGCATAGCGCAACTTCGTCAGGACCTGTTGATTCGCGCGACCCTGCGCGACCAGGCATTCACGTTCAAGACGACATGGGGCCTGTTCTCCCCCAAAGCCATCGACGACGGGACACGGCTCCTGCTTGATCACATGGACGTCGCGGAATCGGACCACACCTTGGATCTGGGGTGCGGATACGGACCAATCGGCCTGACCCTGGCGCGGCTGGCACCCAAGGGCCGAAGCCTGCTCGTGGACAAGGACTTCATAGCGGTGGAATACAGCAAGACGAATGCGCAGCTGAACGCCATAAAGAATGTGGATGTGATACTGAGCAACGGCTTCGATCAGGTCGATGACAGACGATTTCACACCATCGCGTCAAATCTTCCTGCTAAGACGGGGAAGGAACAGTACTACCTCTATTTCCTGGACGCCCTTACGCGCCTCCACCCCGGCGGCCGTTTGTACGTGGTAACCATATCCGGTCTGCGACGCTTCATCGAACGCGCATTCGGGGAAGTCTTCGGAAACTACCGCAAGATCAAGCAAGGTCGTCATCACACGGTTGCCATGGCCGTCCGAGACTTGGACTAAGCCGGTCCTAGGACGTCAACTTCGTTTACAAATTCGCGCGACTCCGCACTCGGTTACTCAGGCGCGCGAGCCCTTGCGGGAGGTCGAACCGCCACACTCCCCCCGGCGAGCTGCTGTCGGTATCGCTGTACCGTCTTGTTCTTCCCTTCGTTTTTCGTGCGCCTGGATAGTAGACCGGTCGATCGGCTGGCCGTGCCGCAGTGCGCCATGGTCCGCATTGTGCTGGCCGATTCGCATTATGAATGCCGTCAAGGTCGCCAGGCGGGAGGACAGCCCGCGACCGGCAGTCACCCCAAACTCGAAACATCCTGTGCGCCACCAGACGGGCCAGCGAGGTAACGACCATGAGCGTTTTCAATGACACCGCATTCGATGATCACGAGCAGGTTCTCCACTGCTGTGATGCGACGAGTGGTTTGCGCGCCATCATTGCCGTTCACAATACGGCTCTGGGCCCGGCGCTGGGAGGGATCCGAATGTGGCCTTACGGGAGCGAAGCGGAAGCACTTCGGGACGTGCTCAGGCTTTCGCGCGGCATGACCTACAAGTCGGCCATGGCGCGACTGCCCTTCGGCGGCGGTAAGTGCGTTCTGATCGGGAACCCTCGGACGGACAAATCGATCCCTCTTCTCCGGTCGCTGGGTCGCTTCGTCAACGCACTCGGGGGACGGTACATCGGGGCGGAGGACTCCGGCATCAGCGTTGCCGACATGAAAACCATCGCCGCCGAGACACGGCATGTGGCGGGCATTCAGAACAAGCCGACCCGCAACGGCAGCTCCCGAAGTGGCGACCCGTCTCCGGCCACCGCTTACGGTGTGTTCCTTGGAATCCAATCCGCGCTCGAGTACCGATTCGGTACCGGCGATCTCGCCGGCGTGCAAGTTGCCTTACAAGGGGTCGGAAACGTGGGCTTCCGGCTCGCTGAACTCCTTGTCGGTGCGGGCGCGCGGCTGAGAATAACCGACATCGACGAGGAAGTGGCGGTCCGGACAGCCCAAACTCTGGGCATCGAGGCCGTCGCACCCGACGACATATTCGACGTGGAAGCCGACGTGTTCGCCCCCTGCGCCCTGGGCGCCATCATCAATGACAACACCGTGCCGCGACTCAGGGTCGCAATCGTGGCCGGATCTGCCAACAATCAGCTTGCCGAGCAACGCCACGGCGGCGAGCTGATGAAGCGGAAAATTCTCTATGCGCCCGACTATGTCATCAACGCGGGCGGTGTGATCGACGTATCCTTCGAACGAACGGGCCGCAACCCGAAGCATCTGATGCGACACGTCGAGGGCATCCGCGAAACCTTGAACGAGATATTCGAACGAGCGAGCTTGGCCCGGCGATCGACTGCGGAAATTGCCGATCGGATCGCACGCGAGCGCTTGAACAGCGGCTGTGCGGCTCGGCACCGAGGTATTCGGAACCGACTCGGACGTGCCCTGTTGCCGGACCGCCTTCCTGCGTAGTTGCTATCTGGGGCACTCGGCTCGCGATGGACGAAATCGCCGAACTTGTCTCTTGAAATTCGGTTTCCGTTTCCATCAAACTTGAACGGCAGCCGTGAAAGAGTGCCCCGAGTGCGTCTCGAGAGGGGTTGTTTCGGAGATTACCTGGCTGCATCAAGGTCGTATCCACATGCGCATCGACAATTTGGCGCTCCAGGGTGCGGCCAACAGGGAAGCGTAGCGAGGACCATTTCGGGAAGTCGCCGAGTCTCATGCACCGGATTCCGCGGCATCTTGTTCGGTCGCGGTTGCGCGTCGTCAGCTCGCGGGGCCTTGGATGACCGATCAGCAAACAGTCTTTCTCGTCGATGACGACGCGGCAGTCCGACACGCAGTGCAGAAGTGTCTCGAAGCATCCGGATATCGCGTCGCGAGCTTTCGGTCGTCGGAAGAGTTCCTGGAAAAGCTGCAGCCCGAGTGGCAAGGTTGCGCCTTACTGGACATCCGAATGCCGGGCGCATCCGGTCTGGACCTGCAGCGCACCCTTCTGAGCAAACGCGTGCCTCTGCAAATCGTTTTCATGACCGGTCACGGTGACATCCACATGTGTGTCAAGGCGATCAAGGCAGGCGCTGTGGATTTCCTCGAGAAGCCTTTCGACCAACTGGATTTGCTACGGGCCGTGCGGGAAGCGATCCGCCAAGACTCGGCCGAACGAGAGATCCAAGCTAGACAAGCCGAAATATTGCGGCGATTCGAGCGCCTGACGCCACGAGAGCGTGAAGTGATGACGGGAGTTCTGACGGGAGAGGCAAACAAGAAAATCGCGGCCAGACTCGGTGTTAGCTACCGTACCATCGAAATCCATCGTTCTCGAGTTCTCAGCAAGATGGAGGCAGGCTCCTCGACAGAACTGGTCACCCTCGCCGCACGAGCCGAACTGCTGCCCGAGGAGAATTGACCCGCGCAACCGGCCAGCCCGAATTTTGCCTGGGGGTGTCGGCAGTCGAAATTTCAATCGTCACCGAGACAAATGCCCAAATCACGCGCCGTTTCGATCAAATCGGAGTCGAGCGGGACGCATCGACTTGCCTCCGCAACAGGCAATGGAACGGCCCGCATTTTCCCGCAGTGCATGCCGATCAGCGTACCGAACGCCTTGCGCTCCACGGCGCGGACCGCGGCAGCTCCGAAACGCAGCGAAAGCAGGCGATCCCACGCCGTGGGCGGCCCCC
>JBFGYN010000376.1:0-4169 GCA_041587415.1 Candidatus Competibacterales bacterium
GATGGCGATGCCGAGCGCCCTGCTGATCCAGGATGGCACGATCCAACACACCCTCATCCGGGGCCGCATTCGCAGTGACGAGTCGATCAGGATCCATTGCAGCGTTTCTTGTCGGTGAGGAAGGGCTCTAACAGACCACGTTCCAGCAATACAGGCAAGACGCGTGTCGATTGGCCCATTTGCTCCATGGGCCGACGACGCTGACGACTCGAACGACGTGGGTGGACTGCCCGGAAATCCGACCGGAATCCGAATACGGGATGGGACCGGCCGTCTCGGATCGCCCCGTCCGAGTTCACCCGAAAATTGCGTCGGTTCAAGTGATGACGGCCGCGAACCAAAGAGCCACATCGAGAAGGACAGGTCAAAACACGATGTCTAGCGCTGCACGGCGGCCTGCAATGCGCGACGAATAATCTCCTCGCTCGTTCGCCCCTCGCACTCGATGCCACGAAGCATTCGCTGTGCGTCTACCGGCCGATATCCCAATGCCTCCAGAGCCGTCACCGCATCGTCGCGCGGACTGGGGCCGGGGCCCGAAGTGGTGCCCGGGAGGGACGCAGGCCGGGAAAATCCCTGCAGCACGCCGAGTCGATCACGCATCTCGACGATCAGTCGCTCCGCAGTCTTCTTGCCAATGCCCGGCAGGCGAGACAACGCGGCGGCGTCCCCGTCCTGAATGCAGCGTGCGAACGCATCCGACGCCATGCCCGAAAGCACGGCAAGGGCCAGCTTTGCGCCAACTCCACTGACTTTGATGAGTGCCCGGAACAGCGCGCGTTCCTCCACCGTGGCAAAGCCGTAAAGCACGTGCGCGTCGTCTCGAATTGCCAAATGGGTATGAAGCAATACCTCCGCACCGGTCTCCGGAATGACATAGAACGTGGACATCGGGGCCTCCAACTCGTAGCCGACCCCTCGGACATCCAGAAGCAAATGAGGCGGCTGCTTGCCGGCAATCGTGCCACGGAGCCGGCCAATCACCGCATCAGCCCCTTGGACACTCCGGCGCTCGCCAGTCGGACTTGGCCCTGACGGGTGTGCGCGTGGCACAACGCAATGGCCAGTGCGTCGCCGGCATCCGCCTGCAGAGGCCCTGTAAGTCCGAGCAGAACTCGCACCATGTGCTGCACCTGCACCTTGTCGGCACGCCCTCCGCCGACGATGGTCAGTTTCACGGTGGCAGGCGTGTACTCGAAAACCGGCAGTCCGCGGGTCACCGCGGCGCAAATCGCCGCACCACGGGCTTGCCCGAGCTTCAGTGCGGCACCCGGATTGCGGTTGACGAAAACCTGCTCGATCGCCACTTCCTCTGGGGCATGTTCTTCGATTGCGCCCACGATGCCATCGAATATCAAACGCAGACGGTCCGGAAACGGCAGAGTAGGCAGCCTGATCACCCCGCAATCGCAGTACCCGGTTCGGCGGCTCCGAGCATCGACCACGCCGTAACCCGTAATCCGGGAGCCGGGATCGATTCCGAGAATTCTCGACATTTCAGCCGTGCATCTCAGTGGTCCATGGCCTCGTCCGCGATGTCGGCGTTGGAGTAGACATTTTGTGTGTCGTCCAGGTCCTCGAGCATGTCGAGCATAGCACTCATCTTACGCGCGTCGTCGCCGTCCAATTCTGTTGTGGTCGACGGACGCATCGTCACTTCGGCCAGCTCCGGGGTGAGCCCGCCTTGGATCATGGCAGCCTTGACCTCACCGAAACTTTCGGGCGCCGTGAGCACCTCGATCGACCCGTCGTCGTTGGTCAAAACGTCATCGGCCCCGGATTCCAGCGCCAGTTCCATGATTCGGTCCTCGTTGGTGCCGGGCGGGTACATGAGCACACCGCACTTTGAGAACAAGAAGGCGACGGAGCCGCTGGTTCCGAGGTTACCGCCGCATTTGCTGAAGGCATGCCGAACCTCGGCGACCGTGCGGTTGCGGTTGTCCGTCATGCACTCGACCATGACGGCCGCCCCGGCGGGACCATAGCCCTCGTAGGTGACTTCCTCGTACGACTCCCCGTCCAAATCTCCGGAGCCGCGTTTCGTCGCGCGCTCGATGGTATCCTTCGTCATGTTCGCGGCCAGCGCGTTGTCGACGGCAAGCCGCAAACGGGGATTCGTGTTGACGTCACCACCACCCATCCGGGCGGCAACCGTGATCTCCCGAATCAGCCGCGTGAAGAGTTTCCCGCGCTTTGCGTCCTGGGCTTTCTTCCGGTGCTGAATGTTCGCCCATTTGCTGTGACCTGCCATAGAATCCTCGAAACCACGGAAATCGATGCGGCAATGCTAGGGATTTGGCTCAGCCGGCGCAACGCGCCGGGCGCCGCCGAAACGCCCCCGCTCGAGAAATTCCGCGGCAGCGACCGCGACGGACTCCGAAAAAATCAGACCGGTGTGAGTGGTGTGCAGCACAAGATGGTCGGCCATGCCGACGGCCCGTGTCTCGCTGACCGCAACGGTTCCGTCGTTGGGCTTTGGCAATCCTGGGAAGAGCCGGCCCAGTCCAACGGCCAAATTGCCCGCAATCGAACCAAGCTCGACACGAGCATCCCATGCGGGTACACGACCGAGCAGCACCGGCATTGCAGCGCTTCCTATTGCAAATCCCAGGTCGTGATCTCGAATCCATCGGGCCGCGTAACACGGCTGATGGGGCGTTCCGAGGGTCACTACCCGACCTGGCCGCTGTTCTGGGTGCCGGAAGAATAGGTATCTCAAGACCAGTCCACCCAAACTATGGGCGACGAAATCAACCCGTTCGGCTCGGCGTGCCGACAACCACTCGTGCAGTCGATCGGCACACGCCTCGGGCGCGGCGCGTCGGCTCGGATAATTGAACGGGACGGGCTGCAGTCCGAATTGCCGCAATCGGCTCGCTAACACCCGCATCCAATTGCCACTCAGATACAAACCGTGCACCAACACCACTATCCGCGGCTGCAAATCCCTGGTTGACATAGTGTCCGCTCCACACTAAGTTAACGTTTCCGTCACGGTCTCGAACACGACTCGCGCCGCATCGATGCCTGAAGTCTTCCTAACGACAGATTTGGTGATTTTCACGGTCCGCGATGCGCAACTTACGGTTTTGCTCGCCAGGTCAGGTTCGGAACATGCCGACACGTGGCGTCTTCCGGGCGGTATCGCCGAGGAAAACGAAGATCTGGATGCGGCTGCCGGACGCCATTTGGCGCACGAAACGGGGCTTTCGGATATTTTTCTGGAACAGCTGTACACATTCGGGCGTCCGAATCGCGATCCGCGGGGACGATATGTATCGGTGGCTTATTTCGCGCTCGTACCCGTGTGCAGTTCGCAGAACTTGCACCATGGGCAGGACTCCGGCGTCGCTTGGCACAGCGTATACGAGTTGCCACCGCTGGTCTTGGACCATGAACAAATCGTACGCATGGCGCATCGTCGACTTGCGGCGAAATTACGGTATTCCACGATCGGCCTGCAACTGATGCCGCGGTCGTTTACCCTTAGTGCGGTCCAGATGGTGTACGAAGCCATCCTTCGCGAACAATTGGACAAACGTAATTTCCGAAAGCGCCTCCTCGGTATGGGTTGCCTCGAGAAGACGGGGCACGAAGTGCGAGAGGGTAACCACCGACCAGCGAGGCTCTATCGTTTGAAGAGCCCGCGCCAGGTCCGGATCATCAAATGACGCTGGGCGCGTCGCAGTACTTTGGAGGAACCCCATGACTGCCGTTTGCGAAGTCGGGCGACCTACGCCGCACATGCTGGCACCGTCCGAAGTTCCGGCCGTTCAAGCGGAAATACTGTCCGTTGACGAGCAACAGGCACTGATCACTCGAATCAGACAACTCTTGAGGGAACAGGATGCGACCCTCGTGGCCCACTACTATACGGATGCCGTATTGCAGGAATTGGCGGATTCGACGGGCGGCTACGTTTCCGACTCACTGGATATGGCGCGCTTCGGTAACGAATGCGCTTCCACTACTCTGGTCGTAGCGGGCGTCCGCTTCATGGGCGAAACGGCGAAGATTCTCAACCCTGAAAAACGGGTGCTGATGCCAGACCTGGGTGCCGAATGCTCACTAGACCTTGGCTGCCCGCCCGAGGAATTCGCCGCATTTTGCGACCAACATCCCGACCACACGGTGGTCGTTTACGCCAACACCAGCGCGGCGGTGAAGGC
>JBFGYN010000377.1:0-4141 GCA_041587415.1 Candidatus Competibacterales bacterium
CGATGGCCGAGACCGGCGCTTTGCGGTGGTCGGGACTTGTACTGTTGGAGACCGTGCTGCTGCTGGTGCTCATAGCGCTGTGGCGTGGGTTGGCGTGGATGCGCCAGCGCTTCACACTTGGCGAGGATCAGCGATTTTCTGGGCGCATGGCGTACGTGTTCTTACGGCTGTTGTCCTGGAACCTGCCGGCTCTTGGCGTCGCGGTGGCGTTGCTGGCGGCCATATATGTGCTGGGGGTGCCGCAGCCGGGCCGCGGCGTGCTCATAACTTTGATCCTGCTGTGGATCGGCGTGAAGCTGCCGGTGGACCTGGCCTGGCTGCTTCTGGCTTCGCCGCAACTTCCCGCCGAGCGCCGGCGCCCGCGGCTGTACCGCCAGTGGCTCTGGACGTTGATGGCGGGGGGAATACTGGCGGCGGTCACTGCCCTGGCACACCTGAGCGGATTGGCGACCAACCTGGTCCATCTGATGGACTGGCTGTTCATGGTGTTCCTGCTGCTCATCATTCCGCCGGTACTGCGGGCACGGCGATTTTTCATCGACTCTCTGGCGCGTCGCTACGCCGGCCACCGTTGGTTCGCCGGTCTGCGTCTGATCAGCTTTCTGCTGCCCCTCGCCCTGCTGGCCATCGGTTTGGCAGGGCTGGCCGGCTATCTCGCCCTGGCCTGGACCATCGGCTGGTATCTCCTGGTGTTCCTGGTCGTGATTGCCGCCTGGCTCATATTGCAAGGATTGCTGAACGATTTGGCGGGCTTTCTCAAAACCTACGCCAACCGCCGCGACGGGGAGGAACTCCTGTGGCCCGGGGAAATCATCGACCCGGTACACAAGATTCTCAACATTCTGCTGTTCCTAGGCGCTTGCATCTTCGTATTCCGCGTTTACGGCTGGGATGAGGAGTACACCGTCACCGCCGCCTGGCAGGTGCTGGTTCTGACGGTAGCATTGGTCCTGGCCGTGTATGAAGGGGTGTACTTCATCGCCGGAAGCATCGTTCGGCGCAGCGACAGCGTCTTCGGCTGCTCCCTAATTCGCAATTCCCGCCAGCCGCTCGGGGCAATCCTGCCGCTCCTTGCGGCACAACTCCTGACGCCATACCTGGACATCCCCGAGGCGGCCCTGGCGGTGCTTCGTCACGCCCTGGTGCTGGCCCAGATCGTTGCGGTGTCGTGGCTGGTGATCCGCCTCACCAGGGTGCTGGACGACATGGCCGACCACCGCTACCAGACCCCTGGCCAGGACCGGCTCACGGCCCGCCGAGCGCATACCCAGGTGCGCCTGCTGCGCCAGATGATCATCCTCGCGGTCTACCTCGTGGCCATTGGCGCGATGCTCATGACGTTCCCCACCATCCGCCAATTGGGTGCCGGCCTGCTAGCCTCCGCCGGCGTGGCGGGGCTGGTTCTGGGCATTGCCGCGCGGCCGTTCCTGGCTAATCTCATTGCCGGCATCCAGATTGGCCTGACCCAGCCCATTCGCCTGGACGACGAGGTCATGGTCGAGGGCGAGTGGGGCCGCATTGCCGAGATCAACCCCACCCACGTTATCATCCAAATCTGGGACGACCGCCGCCTGGTAGTGCCCCTGAATTACTTCAACGAAAAACCCTTCGAGAACTGGACACGCTCCAGCACTCACCTGATCGGCTCGGTGTTTCTGCGCGTGGACTACCCATTCCCGGTGGAGGAAGGACGCAAGGCGCTGAAGGAAATCCTGGACGGCACCGACCTGTGGGATGGCCGCGTGTGGGTGTTGCAGGTGACCAACGCAGGGGAGCAGAACCTGGAATTGCGCGCCCTCATGAGCGCCAAGGATGCCCCCACTGCCTGGGACTTGCGATGCCACGTGCGGGAAAAACTGGTGGAATTCCTGCAACACAACTACCCCGAAATGTTGCCACGGTCGCGAGTCCGGCTGGAGCGGCAGGCTGCGACCTAATCACGGGCGTAAGCGGGGCAGGTGTAGAACGATTGACGCAACGGAACAACATCGGCCGCTCCGGTGCGAGCCAACGTCCAATTAGGGCTGGAGTTGGAAACTGTGGGTGCGCTCATTATCCCGAAAACGACAATCAGCGATAATGAGCAACTCCGTCAATGCGTGATAGGACCTTGCCTGCAGTCCAGTCAGCGCGAGCACCTTCCGCAGCCTCGAATAGATCGTATTGGGGTGGATCCTCAATCTCTCGGCGGCTCGCAAAGCGTTCATGTCGGCATCCGCGTAGGCGCGCAAAGTGGCGACGAGGGCACCGTGTGCCTGGTCGTCAGCCTTGAAAAATTCGCTGGCCCAGGCAGGCACTACCCGCTGCAATTCCTCGCCCGCCAGGTGTAACAGCAGACGGCGGGCCGAAATCTCTGAGAACTGAACCACACGCTGCACGACGTTCGCCAGCTCGAGCGCGAGCGTTGCCTCACGGAGGGCCGCCGGAATGTGCGATGTGGAAGGCGCGTCGTTGCTGACTCCGATGACGACCGCATTCCCCAGGGTCGCAAGCTTCGCTTTGACCCGTTTCGCCAGCGAGCTACAGGGCGCAGTCCAACCAGAGAGACGGCGCGTGTCAGAGACCACGATGGCAATCTTATTTTGGCGGACATCGATCAGATTGCGCCAAGGCGACGCCTGCAACACCTTGGCAACCGAATCTGCCAGGCGGCGCGAGCGCGCCGGGCTGGCCATCTCGGCGGGCTCGACAGATTGCGCCAAGGCGACGCAGAAGGACTGGCGCCGATCGAGATAACCCCCGTCGCGAAGGATTTTCGCCACGCGTCCGTCCGCCTCGTCGCAGCCGTCGAGCAGAATGCTCAACAATTCCGCACGTTGATCACCGACGATTTCGGCAAGCAAGCGGGTGTGCGATGAATACGATCCTGCGGCGATGGTGCTGATCGCGTCCGTGTACTCGATTGCGAAATCCGCTATTGCCGCAACCTGCTCGGGGTCATCGTTGGCTGACTTGCCGGCCGCTCGTGCCGCCTCGCGCATCCAGCGGGAGAAGACCTTGTGACCGCAGCGATAGGCATGCAGCGTCGCCTCCAGCGGAAAGCGTTGCTCGGCGCGCCGCTTCGCGTGCTCGCTGACGAACTCGAAGCTGCCCACCGCTCCCCCTCGTAGTAAGCGCAGGATTTCAGCGGTATGTTCGGAGCCGTGCTGGACCAGCTCCGGCAGCACGTCGGGGTTCCTGGATTCCACGAAAGCCGGTATCTCGGCGAGCACCGTGGCGCTCAATTCCCCGTCAATGGCGGCGGCATGCTCCGAGAGATGGATCGCGGCTGCCCCGAGGAAGGGATTGCTGGCCAGGCGATCAAGGGCCAGCTGGAGGGACTTGGTGTGGTAGTCGCTCATGGGGTTCATTGTGCATTCTGCACATTCAAGGAAGCAAACTATCACTAAATTGCCCACTGTAGGGGGATTGCGCTGGTGGTAGTCTCCAATTTGTGGGCTCACCGGAGATCCGCGAGGCGCACACCAATCCAGTCCTAGCCCGAGGAGAATCGAGATGGCGAAATACCTATTCGTGTACCACGGTGGTAGCAAGCCCGAAAGCAAGGAAGAGCAAGCAGCTGTGATGGACGCGTGGGGGCAGTGGTTCGGAGCGATGGGCAGTGCCGTCGTGGACGGTGGAAATCCGGTTGGTCAGTCGACGACGGTAGAGAGCGACGGCTCGGTCGTTGCAGACGGCGGCTCCAATCCTGTCAGTGGCTACAGCGTGATTGAAGCATCGGACCTGGATGACGCTGTCGCGCGGGCCAAGAAGTGCCCCATTTTAGCCGCCGGCGGTTCCATCGAGCTGGCTGAAGCCTTCGACATGTAGAGGGCCCCCCCGGCCGGCAATGGTCTCTCTTATCGGATGTCCGAGCCCGCCGCGGACGGCTCATTCGAGAGGCCAAAATAGCCCCGTCGGCCGCAGCGAGTGCTCGGCGCCTGCCGGGTATGGGTCGGTGCGGCCCCACGGGCTAGGCAATCACGGATGCCGGCGTCTCGTCCTCCATTTCGTTTTGCGCGACGCGTGTATCACGGTGCGCGGCGATCAGCGAGTAGAACACTGGCACCACGAATAGCGTGAACAGGGTGCCGACGATCATGCCCGTGACGAGGACGGTGCCAATGCTGTTGCGCGCTTCGGCGCCCGGGCCCGTCACCAG
>JBFGYN010000378.1:0-4123 GCA_041587415.1 Candidatus Competibacterales bacterium
GATTGCCGACAACGACTCGTTCGAGCAGTGGACGGAGAACGGGTCGAAAGACGCCGCGCAGCGTGCAAACGAGCGCTGCAAGAAAATGCTGGAAGCATACGAGCCACCACCCATCGATGAGGCGCGTGGCGAAGAATTGGACGATTTCGTCGCGCGCAGAAAATCGGCCACACCCGATTCCTGGGTCTGACCGGATATTTCACCAGGGACCCCGGATGAAGTATCCGGGCTAATAGACGCACGAATCACTGTTTTCCTTGACCTGATTGCCCAATTCAGAGCGTCCTGGTGCAAAGTTCGGGTAGGAAATCCCTGATCTATTGGCACGGCCGCGCCGGAGTGAGACAAGTGAAGATTACCGATATCAAAGTCAGTTACGTCAACGTCCCCTTCGATGCGCCGTTCTGGTGGACCGCCGGGCTCTACCCCGGTGGTTCGAAGGCCATTGTCCAGGTGGAGACCGACGAGGGCTTGCTCGGCCTGGGCGAGGCCCCGTGGTGGCACTTCGGCAAGGTAATCGAAAAGGAAATCAAGCCGGCACTGATCGGTGCGGATCCCCTGGACATTGCCGATTGCGAGGGCCGTTGCGTCCCGGCATATCAAATTACCGCGAACACAGGGGAGAATGCGTCCACGGTCGCATTCGGGTCGGTCGAACTCGCGCTCTGGGATCTGCGCGGCAAAGTTTGGGAACTGCCGCTGTACAAGCTATTGGGCGGCGCCGTACGCAAGCAAATTCCGTTTACGGAGTACTTCTCGTTTCGGCCCGAGAAAGATGGATTTGGCGGCGAAATGAGTGCCGAAGCCATCGTCGACTACTGCCTTCGCATGCGCGAGCAATGGGGCTCGACCATGTTCGAAGGCAAATTGATATTGGGCGACCCCGCACTCGAGGTCCGAACCGTTCGCATGCTGCGTGAAGCACTCGGCCCGGATGCCATGATCCGGCTCGATTCCAACATGCAGTGGTCGCTCGCCACCGCCCGCCGCGTGCTGCGTGAGATCGAGCCCTACGACATTCGAAATTACGAGGATCCAGTGGCCACGTTCGAGGAAATGAAAGCATTGCGGCAGCATTCCGCAATCCCTTTCTCGAGCCACGTTCCCGACCTCCGCAAGGCGGTGACCATGGGCACACCCGACACCTTCGTCTGTAATTTCGCGGCTCTCGGCGGCATCTCCCGAGCACTCAAGTTCATCGCTGCCTGCGAGGCCATGGGTGTCGGCTTTTGGTGCTATTCGAACGATCTGGGAATCATGACAGCTGCCTATCTTCACGTGGCCGCGGCGACCCAATGGATTCACGAGCCCAGCCAATCGCTGTTTCGGTGGCAAATCGGGGATGTGATCGAGGGTGGACCGTTTCGCCAAGAAAACAACGTGGTCGGCGTACCGGAAACGCCGGGCCTTGGCGTGACCTTGGACCGAGACGCAATGGCCCATTGGGAGCGTCACTTCGAAGAAAACGGTCCCATGAACCATTTCGTCGATCCCGGGGCACCGGGACGCTACCGTCGTCTGCCCTTGAATTGAGCGAGACCGAAATTGGATACATGCTACCCGGTGCGACGACCACAGCAGCATCAAGACGATCCCGAATGAGCACCCAAGACCCCCTACTCCAGCTTCTCCAAATCAAGCACCTGACGCTGAGAAATCGTGTGCTGAGCACCAGCCACGAACCCGCCTATTCGGAGGACGGCAAGCCGAAGCTTCGTTATCAGCTCTACCAGGAGGAGAAAGCCAAGGGCGGGATCGCCCTGACCATGATCGGGGGGTCGTCGGTGGTCGCACCGGATTCGCCCGCCGCATTCGGCAATCTGTACGTGGGCGACGACGATATCATTCCCTGGTTCCAGGGGCTGGTCGAGCGGGTGCACCGGCACGGCGCGGCCGTCATGTGCCAGATCACACATCTTGGGCGAAGGACGTCCCCGTACACGGAACACTGGCTCCCCACCATCGCACCATCGTGCGTGCGCGAACCGGCCCACCGGGCCTTTCCCAAGGCGATGGAAGAGCACGACATTCGGCGAGTAGTGAAAGCCTACGGCGAAGCCGCCCGGCGATGCCGCGACAGCGGGCTGGACGGTGTGGAAATCGAGGCATACGGCCATCTCATCGACGGTTTCTGGTCGCCTGTCACCAATCGGCGGAACGACCGTTACGGTGGCAGTCTCGATAACCGGATGCGATTCGGACTGGAGGTGGCGGAGGAGATTCGACGCCGGGTGGGGCCGGACTACATCGTCGGTATACGCATGGTAGTGGACGAGGCCATGGCGGGCGGCTTGGTTCGGGAAGAAGGACTGCGAATTGCCGAACGCCTGATCGACGAAACCGGAATGGATTTCATCAACGTCATCAAGGGGCACATCGACACGGACGAAGCTCTATCCCACGTCATCCCCAATATGGGCACACCGGCTGCGCCGTTCCTGGATTTCGTCGGCGAGATCCGAGACGCCTTGCGGGTGCCGGTATTTCACGCAGCGCGCATCAACGACGTCGCGACCGCGCGCCATGCAATCCGGGAAGGAAAACTGGACATGGTCGGCATGACCCGGGCGCACATGACCGATCCCTACATCGTTACCAAGATCGAACGGGGTCAGGAAGAGCGAATTCGGCCGTGCGTCGGCGCCGGATATTGCATCGATCGTATCTACGAGGGAGGCGAGGCGCTGTGCATTCACAACGCTGCGACCGGGCGCGAGACCCATCTCCCCCACGTGATTGCGAAACACGGTGGGCCGTCGCGCAGACTCTTGGTGGTAGGCGCAGGGCCGGCGGGTCTGGAGGCAGCACGGGTGGGCGCCGAGCGGGGCCACCAAGTGTTGCTGCTCGAGGCATCGGACCGCCCGGGGGGTCAGATCGCACTGGCCGCGCAAGTTCCGCGGCGCCGCGAACTCATTGGGATCGTCGATTGGCTGTATTCTGAATTGCAGCGTCTCGGGGTCGACCTCCGATTCGATACCTATGCGGAAACCGAGGACGTGCTTGCCGAATCCCCCGACGTGGTGGTGCTTGCGACCGGGGGCCTTCCGAACACGGAGTTCCTGGCCCAAGGCAGCAACCTGCTGACCAGCACCTGGGACATTCTGAGCGGCCAGACGCGACCGGCCACGAACGTGCTCGTGTTCGACGACAATGGCCAGCACCCTGGGGTTTCCTGCGCGGAATTCCTCGCAGTCAAGGGTTCGACAGTGGAACTGGTGACGCCGGACCGCATGGTTGCGTTCGAAATCGGCGGAACGAACTACCCGGCATACCTCAAAGCATTCTACGAGCACGAAGTGGCAATGACCGTGAACCATCGCCTCACGGCCGTTCGCCAAGACGACGGTCAGCTGGTCGCCAGTCTCTTCAACGAGTTCTCGAAGACAATGTCCGAGCGTCGGGTGCAGCAGGTCGTCGTCGAACACGGGACATTGCCGGCCGATGAGCTCTACTTCGATCTACGCCGTCACTCGACCAACGACGGGGAGTTGGATCTGGACGCCCTCATCGCGGGCCGTCCGCAGAGCTTGCAGAGCAACCCGGACGGGCGATTTCAGTTGTTTCGCGTGGGCGACGCCGTCGCGAGCCGAAATATCCATGCGGCCATGCACGACTCGCTGCGTCTTTGTAAGGACTTGTAACGCCAATTCAATTTGGATCAGACACTTGCCGGATTTGGCAAACACCCTCCAAGGCGCCAAACAATCCCATCCAGGAAATGTCAGGGGTCGGAAAGCGACAAGCGCGCATTCTTCTTGAATCAGCATGTCGCCATGTCGAGCCCGGCGACAGGTGCAGGCTTCCATACTTCCCTGCACCGCGGAGACGCTCCGCATCGACTGCGCTGGCATGGTGTTCAGGGGGAGCTATGCGGCGGTGAAGGCTGCTCGTCCGATGGGGAAGCCAGAATGGCTGTAGTCAGGGTGGGCCCTGGACAAATACTCAGGGCATGGATGCGCTCTGGAGTACCTCAGCGGCGCCGGCGCGCGCGTCGTTTGCCCTGATCGCGATCTGGGCCTACACGGATTTGACGGCCATCCACTTCGTGCCCGTCGAGTGCGCTCATGGCGGCGCGGGCTTCGTGCCCTTCCATCTGAATCGTGGCAAACCCGCGGCACTGCCC
>JBFGYN010000379.1:0-4122 GCA_041587415.1 Candidatus Competibacterales bacterium
ACGGTTTGCACCACCACACAAGACCGCAGCTTTAACTATAAAGCATTGGCACGATTAGAAAATCTAGGCCGTTCTGGTGCGCCGCCGGGCAGTATTCGGGTTAGGCCTTGTCTGCCCGGAGCATCGCATCAAAATACGCGATCGTCGCTTCTAGGCCCCTTTCGAGTCCTACCAACGGCTCCCAGCCAAGACTTTCTCGTGCCCGCGCAATGCCAGGTTGACGCTGTGCGGGGTCATCACTAGGAAGCGGCTTGTAAGTGAGTGTCGACGCGGAACTGCACATGTCGACAATTTTTTCGGCAAGTTCCTTGATCGTGAATTCCGATGGATTGCCAAGGTTCACTGGCCCGGTCAAGTCATCTTGCGATGCCATCAGGCGAACCAGACCTTCCACCAAATCCGGTACATAGCAGAATGAGCGAGTCTGCGACCCGTCTCCATAAATTGTAATCGGCTGGTTAGTCAAAGCTTGCACGATGAAGTTCGACACGACGCGCCCATCGTTGGGGTGCATCCGTGGACCATAGGTGTTGAAGATACGCGCTACCTTGATGCGAAGCCCGTGTTGCCGATGGTAATCAAAGAAGAGGGTTTCCGCGCAACGTTTCCCTTCGTCGTAGCAGGACCGCCGACCAATCGGGTTGACGTGCCCCCAATATTCCTCGGTCTGCGGGTGCACGCTCGGATTGCCGTACACCTCGCTGGTCGATGCCTGGAGAACTTTCGCTTTCGTACGCTTAGCCAAACCCAAGATGTTGATTGCACCCAGTACTGACGTCTTGGTGGTCTGCACCGGATCGAACTGATAATGGATTGGCGATGCCGGACAGGCCAGATTATAAATTTCATCGACTTCGACGTAGAGTGGAAGCGTGATGTCGTGCCGCATGAGTTCGAAGTGAGGATGTTCAAGCAAGTGCACGATATTGTCCCGGACGCCCGTGAAGAAGTTATCGACACAAAGCACATCATGACCGTCCGCAAGCAATCGATCGCATAGGTGGGACCCCAGAAAACCTGCCCCACCCGTGACCATGGTGCGCTTTCGAAGGGCATAACTCATCGCAGCTGTATTCAAAGCATTTCCGGCTATGGGTCGAAGAAAATACTAAAGTCCACGGCATTGGCATCTCGTTTTCACCAACTGCCCTCCAGGCAATGTCATTCATATTTCGACATCCCGAATGTCTCACTTCAACTTGGCCCGGAGGGAGAGGCACGAGCGTCCGACAGGATAGACGTCAACTTCCAAAATTGTACTACACGGCCTCAGCCAGGGGGGGTCGGCTACGCAGGACGTTGCATCGGGATCCGGAATTTTCGCGGTGGACTGGCCGGATCAGCTCGTGTGATGGTGCAAAAGTCGATGCGAGACATCGGCTTGCCGTGCGATCGCGCGAGATGGTTGGCCAGAACCCGCGAATAACCGGATAGCGTCCCCGGTGACAGAGTGTCAATGGCTAATATATGCAGAACTCACTGTTTTCTTTGACGTAATTGCCAAAATTATAGCGTCCTGCGGCAACGTTCGGGCCAGGCCCTGACTGCGCCGCTGGTGCTCGAGTAGCCGCAGCGCGACGAGCAGCGCGTCCACAGGGGGCGAAAAAAATGGATCGGGAGACAGCCCTCGTGATGGCCATCGAGTATGAGTACAAAATCTTGGGCAGGGCCATGATGCATTTCCTAGTGATCGCCGACCACACCGCCGGCCCTTTCCGAATTACCAAGCCTTGGGGAGGAGAGCAAAGGCGTGTTGGCTGAAGCTATCCCAGATGCGGCGGAACGGCCACGAGTTGCCGGCAAGTTTCTGTATGTGGGCGACGAGAAGCTCTGGGTCAAGGGGGTAACCTACGGCACCTTTCGCCCAATGGAAGACGGCACGGCATTCCCGGAAAGAGAGGTAGTTCGGCGCGACTTCGCGATGATGGCGACCTGCGGCATCAACAGTATCCGTACCTACACGCCGCCGCCCCGCTGGCTGCTGGACCTGGCGCAGCAAACTGGCCTGCGGGTCATGGTTGGCCTGGCGTGGGAACAGCATGTGACCTTCCTCGACGACACGGCGCTGACAAATGACATCGAGGATCGCATCCGCGCTGGCATACATACTTGCCTTGGCCATCCGGCAATACTGTGTTACGCCATCGGCAACGAAATCCCACCCTCCATCGTGCGCTGGCACGGACGAAAAAAAATCGAACGTTTTCTGAGAAACCTTTACGAGCTAGCCAAGAGGATCGATCCGGGCGCGCTGGTCACCTACGTCAACTTTCCCACCACGGAATACCTGCAGCTTCCGTTCCTGGATTTCCAATGCTTCAATGTTTATCTGGAGTCCCGTGAAGCATTGGCCAAGTATTTGGCTCGCCTACAGAATCTGGCGCTTGACCGGCCCGTTCTCATGGCGGAGATCGGCCTGGATAGCCGACGCAACGGCGAACGCGCCCAGGCCGAGAGTCTGGACTGGCAAATACGCACCGCCTTTGCCGAAGGATGTGCCGGCACCTTTGTATTTGCCTGGACGGACGAGTGGTACCGGGGTGGCTTCCCTATCGACGACTGGGACTTCGGCCTGACCACCCGCCACCGCACGCGCAAACCGGCGTTGGCTGCCGTGGAGACAACTTACGCCGAGCTACCTTTCGCGACGGGACGGAATTGGCCGAAAGTCTCAGTGGTGGTGTGCAGCTTCAACGGCGCAAGTACTATCCGCGACACATTGGAGGGCTTGAAAAGGCTTGCCTATCCCAGCTTCGAAGTCATCGTGATCAACGATGGCTCGACCGATGCAACGCCGACGATAGCCGGAGAGTACGATGTCAAGCTCTTCAGCACGGAGAACCGCGGTCTCAGCAATGCCCGCAATTTGGGTTGGCAGCACGCCAGTGGCGAAATAGTGGCCTATATCGACGACGACGCGTACCCCGATCCACACTGGCTGCACTACATCGCACACACTTTTCAGACCACCGACTTCGTCGGGGTAGGCGGCCCCAACATCGCGCCCCCGGGCGACGGGCCGATCGCCGACTGTGTGTGGAACGCCCCCGGCGGGCCCGTCGCGGTGCTCCTTACGGACCGGGAGGCAGAGCACATTCCCGGCTGCAACATGGCGTTTCGGCGCGATTCGCTGGCTGCGATTGGTGGCTTTGACCCGCGCTTTCGCACCGCCGGCGACGACGTGGACGTGTGCTGGCGGCTGCAGGACAACGGTGGAAAGATCGGTTTTCACGCGGCCGCCATGGTCTGGCATCACCGCCGCAATTCGCTGCGGATGTACTGGAATCAACAACGGGGCTACGGCAAGGCCGAGGCGCTGCTGGAAGAGAAGTGGCCGGAGAAGTACAACGCGATGGGGCACTTCAGCTGGTCCGGACGTTTGTATGGCAGGGGGCTTCTAGAAGCACTGGATTTCTCTCGATCGCGAATCTACGGCGGTAGCTGGGGTAGCGCCTTGTTCCAATCCCTCCATCGACCGGACACCGGCCTGCTCGCCTCATTACCCTTGATGCCCGAATGGGATTTGGCTATCGGCATCTTGTGCGTACTCACTTTGCTGGGGCTAAGCTGGTCGCCGCTGTTCTGGACTGCGCCGCTGCTGGTGGTTGCGGTCGCTGCACGCCTTGCGCAAGCACTGATCGCATCGTCCAAGGCGGATTTTCCTACGCCGTGGCCTGCAACGGCCGATCGCGTCAAACTCCGGGCAATTACCACGCTCTTGCACCTGGTGCAGCCGATGGCACGACTGATTGGGCGGTTACGTCATGGCCTCACACCCTGGCGATCGAGGGGCGGCGGTTGGGACTCGTTGGAATGGTCGTCCCGGCTCGCTCTGTGGTGCGAGTCCTGGCAGAGCCCGATGGCAGTGCTGGAAATCCTGTCGAATGAATTGAGACAAGCTGGTATACCGGCTCGCGCCGGGGGAGACACGGACGACTGGGACCTCGAGATCCGGGGCGGGTTGCTGGGTTACGCGAGGCTGAAGATGGCTGCCGAGGAACACGGATCCGGAAAGCAACAGTTCAAATTCCGTATCGACTCCCGCATGGCCCCATGGGGGCTTGGATTTGCACTCGTATCGGGTCTCATAGCAGTGCTTTCCGCCCTGGACGGTGCCTGGAT
>JBFGYN010000380.1:0-4105 GCA_041587415.1 Candidatus Competibacterales bacterium
AGGCCTTTGGCGGCGGCACACTTTGCACGCCAGAACTGAGCAGCTAAACTGGCCATAAACTTATACCGATCAACCACCTGCGAGCTAGCCGAAGGCCGCCCTGGTGAAATATCCGGGCTAACCCGGGTGACAACGCGGCCAAGGCCGCGGGTGCGGCGTAACGGCCTATGCGGTGTCTTGCCCGGACGTCGCATCGGGATCCGGGCTTATCGCGGAGGGCTGACTCGCGCAGCTTATGTGATCGTGCAAGAGTCTGTATGAGACATTGGCCTGCCGTGCGATCGAGCGAGATGGGCAGCCAGAACCCGCGAAAATCCGGACAGCGTCCACGGTGACAGAGTGTCACTGGCTGATGTAACCACCACTCACTGTACTATTTGCCGCAATGGCCCAAGTCAGGGCGTCCCGGTGCAAGGTTCGGGCTTTGTCAGCTCCCTGGAACGGCGAACGAGCTTGGCGTCAATTTTCTCGAGGTCGCGAAAATCGCCCTCCTGTCAGTTCCACGATTGCCGCCCCAAGGATCGTCGCCGCGCCCAACCATTCTTTGCGAGTCAACGTCTCGTCAGTTAGCAGGGACGCACTGATGACGGCAACGACCGCCTCGGACATCATCAAGATGCCGACCCGTCCCGGAGACAGGCGTTGCGCGGACCAGACGATCGCGTAGGCGGCCGGTATGACAGCCAGCACGCACACGCCAAAGACGAGAGGCGCAGCGGCCAGCCAAATGTCCGCGGACGGCGGTACCTTGTCTGGAAGCGGTACAATCCATAGGCATAGGACTGCCACGCTCGTGCTTCCCAGTGCCTGGGCGGATAACGAATCGGCTGCGGACACTGCTTGGTGCCTGCGGATATAGGTCGCGCCGAATCCCCACGCAATACCCGATGCCAGGCCGAAGCCATCGCCCAGTGATACTGGCTCCGAATCGAATCCGAATCCCAGCATGAGCGCCAGGCCAGCAAGGCCCATGACAATGGCCGCCCAGCGCTGCCAGACGACAGCCTCGCCCAACATTGCCATCGCGATCAACGTAGACCAGATTGGAGTGAGATAGAAAAGCATCGTCGCGCGAATGACCGAGGTGTAGAGCAGGCTGAGACCGTAGAGAGCCCAGCCGGCACCCGCCAATAGGCCGATCAATATCAAGGGTCGAAAGGCGCGGCAGATGCCTTGCCGGCGCCGAAGGGCGAGGGGAAGTAGCAGAAATAAGGGTAAGGCGTTGAACGCGAGGACTGACCACGGTCCGGAAAGACCGAGTCGCTCGACGTGGCGCAGCGGCAACCAGTAGAGGCCCCAGATTGACGCAGCCGAGAACAGGACCATGCTCGGCAAGAGAACTTGACTGCTTGACGATTTCACTCATCGCCCCTGTTTCCATTGCTCTCTGCCGAGAAGGTCTGCGTTCAGGAAAGCCAGATCAGCCGTTGCCAGGCGTTCAGTCAGGGGAACGGACATGCGCTGCGAAAGCGCAACGATCACGCGAAGAGTGAAACCCCAGATGTAGTGGTCCTCGAGCCGGATTGCAGACCGTATCGCGCTGGTTTTCGGATGGGGGAACGTGAACCAATTGTCGAAGTTCCAGAAATGTTGCACCGGAACCCAGTAGGCCGCCGTAAGCTCCTCGCTCAATACGAATGGTTCGGGCTCCGAATCCAACAGGTACACCATCGGGTGGACGGGCATGGGAGAGCGAATCGGATCTCCAGGCGCCATCATTTCTCCGAGAGTACCCAGCAGGTTCCGGCGATCGAGCCTCACGCCCGTTTCCTCAAAAACCTCCCGGGCCGCCACCTGGTGAACAGTGCGGTCTTCCGCGGCGGCCTTGCCGCCTGGAAAAGCCATGTCGCCGGACCACGGGTCATTCTCGAATGCCGTTCGCCACCCGACGCACAGCCGCAGGCTATCGTCATTGGTCCAGAAGGCCAGAGCAACAGCGGCAGACCGGGCAGCGGGAACGTGACGGCATAGGGAGGAATCCTGGGCGAACGTCTGTCGCAAGTCATCCGGGGAGAACACGGCAGTCATTCGGAAAAATCAGAAAACATTTCACGGCCCCGTTTGACCCTCTCGGCAAAACACGAGCGTCAGATTATTTGCGGGCATCTCGATCAAGGCGTCCAGGGCTAGCCCGTGACGCGCGCCACACGCCTCCAAATCCGCGACATCCCGTACTTGCCATTCGGGATTCTGTGAACGAAGCAAAGCATCGAACCGAGCGTTGCTGTCGGCGGTGTGCAGACCGCCACGCATGAATGGGCCATAGAAAAACAGCTGCCCGTGAGGCTCTAGATAGCGCTGTGCTCCCCGCATGATGCCTGCGGCGACTGCCCACGGGGCAATGTGCAGGACGTTGATGCACAGCATCGCCACCACACCGAACTTGGGCGGCGCGCCTTCGGCGCCGAGCCCCCAATCCGCGTCCCGCACATCCAATTGCACAGGCGGTCGGACATTGCTGAGCCCGGCGTCTCGGCGCCATGCCTCGATGCTTTGTACGTGATCTTCGGCGGAGTCGCTTGGCCACCAAATCAAATCGCGCAGCTCGCTTGCGAACGCGACGACGTGTTGGCCAGTACCACTGCCCAACTCCAGCACCTGGCCCGAGCTGTTGCCCAGGCGTTTGCGCAGGACCTCGAGAATCGGTCCGCAATTGCGGTGAAATGCGGGCGCGTTTAGGCGGCCAGTGCCGCGCCCTGGCACGGGTGCTCGTCGAACTTTTGAAAGGGGGGTTGCTGCCACCTGCAAAATTCCCCATATAGTTTGGTACGCCGCGAAGGAACACACGAGCTGGCTCATTGGAGAACGACCGCCTACCGGCTCGCCAGCAGCTGGCGCCTACGCAGAGCGGCGCTCTACCCGATCGAATGGTAATGCAGCAAGATGGTTACTCCAATGGCCAGAGAGCCGCGTTGTGCGTGATTCGGGTTGCGCGCTGCGAGGTCAGGTAGCCGTGCTCGACAAGACTCTCAATCGCGCCATGGAAATAATCCCGAACATGGGCCCAACTGCGAGCGAACCCAGTACGATCGGCCAGCCCAAATGCTCCACCAGAATCGGTGTCGCCTGTACGGTGAGGATCGTGAGTGTGAAGCCAAGCGCCGTTTGAAGTGTCAGCAGACTACCGGCAAGCTCCGGCGGGGAGGAGTCCGCAACCAAGGCCGAAAATTGCGCCGAGTCGGGTACAATGGACAGCCCCCAGATCAGGATCAAAGTGAAAGTCAGCCAAACCGGGCCACCGAAACTGAGCCCGGTAGCGACGGCGGACGATCCGCTGATCGCCATCGCGATGATGGTTACTTCGGCTTTCCCGATGCGATCCGCCACCAGGCCGGCGAGAACGCAGGCGACTCCGCCGAGGGCGATCGCCAGGAAGGCCGTAGCCTTCGCAAGTTGGGCGGCATCGGTTGGATGCATCGACACTCCGAAGGAGGCTGCCGATGCCACACTGATCCATGCCCACATGGCGTACAGCTCCCACATGTGCCCGAAATATCCGAAGTACGCAAGCCGAATTCGATGATCGGTCCAGGCGACTGTAATCGCTCGGGGATCGAAAACGGGCGAGCGGGCGTGGTGAGGCCCGAGTCCAGTGAACAACACGGCTAGCCCCCCTATGCCGGAAAGCACGGAGGTAACCAGAATGGTGAAACGCCACTCGGCTCCGCCGAAAAACGCGGCAAGATGAGGGGTCGCGGACCCAAACGTCACCGCGCCCACCAGCAGGCCCACCAGGAACCCTCGGTCCCGCGTTCCCCAGCCCACGGCAATCTTCATCCCCACGGGATACACGCCGGCCAGCAGCGCCCCGGTTAGCACACGCAGGGCAACGGCAGTGTTTCCGCCAAGCGGTGCAGCGAGGAGTCCCGCATTGACGAGCGACGCGGCAAGCGCCGAAACGGCCAGCACTCGGCGCGGATCGAAACGATCGGCAATTCCGGATATCGCAATGAACAGTGCGCCGATCACGAAGCCGGCCTGAGTCCGGGAAGCCCACAGTTCCAGATACCAGGCCAGCACCTGCCAGATACGGCTCTCGGGATATCCCATGGCTTTCTCCACCAGCACGCCGTCGATCAGTTCGCAGTGCTCGTTGCGGATCGCA
>JBFGYN010000381.1:0-4096 GCA_041587415.1 Candidatus Competibacterales bacterium
AGCAGCTGGGCTCAGCCGACCGGTCTATGCGGACACCGGAAACTCGAAGTAACCACAGTAACGCCAGCTGCCTCGCGCTACGCGGACGCGCAGTCGTCCGCGTAGCTCGGGCTGAAGTTCGGCAGCGACTGAAGAACTCCTCGCACGTCAGAGCATGGGAGAAAGCACCGCACGGGCTGATCCCAGTTATGCGGAGGTCATCCTGTCGCCTTTCGCGCGTGGCGAGGTCTTCGCCCATGTTCGCTCGGCGGCAGGCAACTCGTGTTACGCGACACGGGATGTCGCGTTGACACAGACACGCGGCTTCCTGTAGAGTAACCTCTACGCACGGATTCTAGGCCCGAATGCCGATTCGATACGATCTCAAGCTTCGAGCTACGCGGACGCACCGTGACGCATAAAGTAAGGCTGATGCTGAATACTCATATGCGACCCAAACTTGAACGTTGGAACAGATAGGTGGCCACGAGACGCGCACACACCCTCGAAGGGTCAGCAGCCAAGGCTGAGCTGACAAAGCGGCAACGCGGCGGCTTTAGGAAACTCTGTCCGGTCTGCGGATGGCGGTTTTCCTGGCTGAAGCGCTCGCGGTTTGCCGATTGGCTTGGCAGACGGAAGGCGTCTCCATGCCCGCGCTGTCAAACGCCACTCGTTTGGCACGAGCATTTCTGGAAGGAACTCAACATTGCCGCGTGGCTGTTCATATCTGCCAACATATTCCTTTTGTTGCACTATGGCTGGAAATGGCCTCTTGGAAAGCCCTCCGCTGTTGATCTGGCACTCAGTCTTTTGTATCTGGTTATCGCAATGGTCTTTCTTGGCGCCTCATTACGGACGCGATTCACTCAAAATACGGGCCAACAGCAAGTGCCCGGACAAGAAATACCAGCGCACTAAGGTGGTGATATGAAACGAACGATCGCATATCAAGTAACTCGAGCGGACGCGCAAGCGCGCCAGCTCAGTTTGCCCGTTGGGCGTACATGAAGAGAGGAAGTAGGCCATGAGTGAGAAATCCATCGCAACTCTCCCAGGGCACGAATTCCTGCGCGAGGTTGAACGCGTACTTACGCCAACATTGACCGAGCCCTTTAGTGAGGAGACGAAGAAGCTCAGGAACATGGTACTGCTTCTGGGATTCGTGCTCACCTTGCTCGCCATGGGAGTACTGTCTGTAGCTGCCAAGCCCGTGCAACTCCCCCTGGGGCTGACGGTGACCGTCACAAAAGGTCTGACTGGCGTGCTTATCATCCTCTCTAGTTTCTTTACGGTAGTCCTGGCGGCCCGCTCGTACTCTGAATGGCACCTTTGGAGGCTCAAGCATCAGGCGCCGTTGCTCGAGGTAAAGGGTATGAGCGAACAGATAAGTTCCGCGCAAGCCGAGATCAGCCGCAGACGGCGGTCTGAACTCCAGAGACTCGTCGGCCTCCTGAATAGTGGCGCGCGCGTCACGTCCTCGGAGGCTGAAGCGCAGTTTCAGGTGCTGGCTGACCAAGAAGACCAACATGGACCGGAGTGGCAGCAATTGATGGCGATGCAGGACACTCTTCTTGAGATGCTGGTGCCTACGAGACGTTCATTTTACCTTCGATTGTGGCTGGAGGCCGTCTTCCCGCTTGGTTTTGCCGGAATCGCGATCCTCTGGGCGCTATTCACCCAATGAGCGGCCCAACAAACCGCTGCAGTTGACTGCCTAAGCGTCCGCTCCTACGTCGCTCCCGCTTTCCGCGGCAGCTGAGCGGCGACGTTAGCTTTCTAAACGCTTCTCCGGAGGAATCATGTCGCCAATCGACGTAATTACCACTGTTGTCGCCTCTGTGGGTGGTAGCGCGGTCATCGTAGCCGGACTGGCTACTTGGCTGGGCAAGGTCTGGGCGGACAGAATTGCACAATATCAGACGTTGCTTCAGGACATTGATATTGACTTACGCAAGCGGCGCATCGAGGTTTATGATGCACTATGGAAGGCCACTGCACTCTTACCCAAGTGGCCGATTAATCCAAACGTCACATATGAGGACTTTATGAAGTTCAGCAAGACGCTGCGGGGCTGGTACTTTGAAACTGGCGGCATGTACCTCTCTAATTCTACCCACGCAGAAGCATATAGCCCACTTCAAGAAGCACTGGAGCAGATCTTGAGTTCCCACAAGTCAGGAGCCATTTCGGATAAGCACTACGAAGAAATACGAGATAAGTGTAGCACACTACGGACAGCCCTTGCGCGTGATATTGAATCGAGGCGGGATTCGGCGTCTTCCGGGTCCGTCGCATGGCCGCGATGGCCGCGATGGTGGGGACGAGGCGGCAATGAAGAACCGGCAGATCGAGCGAGACGGAACTGAACGGGGTCTCGTCGAGATCACAGGAGACTGAGCATGATTGCCAGCGAGCAGGAGCTGAAAGTGACGCTCGATCGAATCTCGAGATTCCAGCCGACTGTGCCTTGACGAAGGTCAACCGGTATGAGAATAGCGGTCAGCGGTTCCCACGGCACGGGCAAGAGCACCCTCATCGGCGCGTTCGCAGCGAAGCGTCCGCAGTACGCCTATGAACCGGAGGCTTACGAGGTGCTCGCCGACGATATCGCGCTCATACCGTCAGAGGGGCCGGATGCCGAGGGTCTGGCGGCACTTCTCGAGCACACGGCATCCGTACTCGCCAATCACCGGCGTGCAGCATCGGTGATATTCGACCGGAGCCCCGTCGACTATCTGGCGTATGCAGCTGCCACCCGGTCGATGACGGCCTCGGAGCGCGCCGAGTTCATGGGCGCGTACGTTCCTACAGTCCGAGATTCGGTCCGCAACCTGGACCTGATCGTGCTGCTTCCGGTATCCAGCGAGGGACCCATTGCCTCGCCTCCGGGCGAAGGCGAGCGCTTCCGCAAACGAGTCGACGACAAGCTCCGGCGTGCGCTGATCGATGATGACTACGAGCTTTTTGTAGGCCGCGACGCCCCTGTCGTGTTGGAGCTCTCGCCGTTTCCGGATCAGCAGCTCGCGGAGTTGATGCGACTCACGGAGGTTGAGGACGAGCCGCCGACGGCCCAGAAGAACCAAATAGCCCGTTCTGAATCAGACCATGCAACATCTCAATCCGCCTGATCTCTTCCCGAGCTTGCAGTACGGCTTCTCGCAGATCTACCGCAAGGCCCGCAACCACCAGAAAGATACCCATGAGCCACGGCGAACTGGCGGTGTTCTTCTACGGCCTCTTCATGGACCAGGGGCTGTTGAAGTCGAAAGGCATTCGGCCGAGGCACCCGACGGTCGCCTGTCTCGACGGCTACAGCCTGCGCATCGGCCGACGCGCGACCTTGCTTCCCGAGCCCGATGGGCGGGCCTACGGCGTGCTGATGAACATCCGTCCGGCCGACGCCGCCGCGTTGTACGCAGAAGAGAGCGTCGCCGACTACGTGCCCGAAAAGGTCGTCGTGACCCTTCCCGGCGGCGTCGACGTCTCGGCGGTCTGCTACAATCTGCCGCCCGACAAAATACTGAAGGGGAGCAACCCGCAATACGCGCAGGCGCTTCTCGCACTCGCGACCAGGATCGGGTTCCCCGAGGACTACCTGCGGCAAATCGCTAGACAAGGTGAGAGAGCCAGAAGGAGCCAGGCATGTCGGAGACGGAATCCAACCGGCGGCAAACCGCGATCTCGCTGACCGTCACGGTGGTGGCACTCGGACTCGGTCTCGTCCACGTGCTGTCCCCCGGGATCAGCCTCGACTCCACGGCCCTCTTTCTGCTCGTCATCGCCCTCGTCCCGTGGCTCACGCCGCTGCTCAAGAACATCTCGCTCCCCGGGGGCTGGAAGCTCGAGTTCCGGGAATTGCGGCGAGAAGTCCGCGAAGAGCTCAAAGAGAAAGCCGAGATCGTCGAGGACCTCAAATCACGCGTCCGGGAGGTCGAGCAGTTCGCCTTCACCGGAGTCGTCGCCGCCGATCAACAGCAGAAACTCAACGATCAGTTGGTCAAGTATCACGAGTACCTGAAAGAGCTCGGTTTCACGCTCGCCGGCATGCCGCCACCGATCGACATCGCGAGCTACGAGTACATCAACGCGCACTACGAGCGCGAGCCGGCCCGCATCG
>JBFGYN010000382.1:0-4094 GCA_041587415.1 Candidatus Competibacterales bacterium
CCGCCGACGGCAGCTTGATCTCCGTGCTCAGATCGCTGATGCCGTTTTCCAGATCGAAGCTTTTACCCATTGTCGTGATCGCGAAGTTTCGCCCCTTGATGTAAGGGGTGAGCTCGTCTAAACGGCGCAATCCGAAATCGAGCAGGAAGACTGCGATATTTCCAGTTGGGGCTTTTGACTTCCCCTCTACTGAGGCCGTCAATATCCCGCTGCCGCTGGCCTCGAAATGGAGAAAACGGCTGCTGAGGTTGGCAGATTTGACCTCGAGCTGGCTGCCGGGCGCGATTTGCCCACCCGCGAGCCGCAGATCCGCCGTCATGCGGCCGTCGCCGCCGAACTCGAGCCCCTGTTTGTCCCGCAGGAAGCGATTGAGGAACCCAATGTTCGCTACCCTCCCGTCCAGTTTTAGCACCCCGCTGACCGGGGGCCGTTTTCCGCGCCTCTTGAGCTCGTCCCAAGACAGGGCGGACTCCAAGCGGGCCACTGGAAAGCCGATCTCTGTTATCAGTGGCGTGTTCGCGCCGCTGGATATTGCCTGCATCCGAAGGCGTGTTCCCGAGAGGTCCAGTCGCCGGGTATCGAGATTGGCTTCGGCTACGACAAGATCCGCTGCAACGTGGCCGGTCAACGGCTCCTGCAGAATCGTTCCAGCGATATTGTCGCTCGCCAGATTCAGTTTGCCGGTCAAGTTACGATCGGCGTAGCGGATCCGCCCGTCCAGTCGGGCACTCCCGGAAGTCAGACTGAATGCTGCCTGGCTCGGGAAGTAAGCGTTTAGAGCGGCGACATTAGGCATCACCGCGCCCTGCCACTCCATCGTAACCGTCGGTTCGGCGGGTATTTCGCTGAAGGCCAGGGACGGCGTCGTCGCGTCGAGCTGAAAGCCCTTTGCCCGTAGAAAGACCACATCCGTTGGGCCCCGGCGCATTGTCATGTCGCGCAGCGCCAGCTGCAACCGCGTCTCGAGCGTTTCACCGACGGAAAGCACCGAACCGTGGACCTCGCCAGCCCCCCTGAAGTCGAAATCGAGGAACTGGCTCATCAATCGATCCGATTCGATCTTCAGGGTACTGCCGGGCGCCAACGCTCCGGCCGTGAGCCGCAGATCCGCGCGAATGCTTCCGTCGCCGCCGAATGCAAATCCCTGCTCGGAGGGGAGAAAGCCATTGAGAAAGTCGATGTTCGAAACCTTTCCCGCCAGTTTCAGGGCGCCGCTCACGGGGGGGCGTCCCGGGTGCTGCTTCAACTCGTTCCAAGGGAGCGCCGACTCCAATCGTGCTTCCTGAATTGCGATCTCCGTCTGTAACGGCGATCCCTGTTCGGCATCGGTGGCGGCCAGCATCTGAAAGTGGGTTCCGGACAGATCGAGACGTTGCTGCTGCAGGTCGATTCCCTCGATGTTCAAGCGCACCGCCATTTGGCCGACGACGGGTTTCTCGAGAATTGTTCCGGCAATCTTCTCGCCTGCAAGATCGAATGCGCCGGTCACGACACGATTGGCGTAACTCAGGTGGCCACTCAACTGCGCGCTTCCCGAGTCCAGGCGAAACGGCAGGCCGCTGAGTACGTAGTCGTTCAGCACGGAGACATCCGGCATTTCGGCGCCTTGCCATTCCATCAACACGGCCGGCTCCGGCGGGGCGGCGCTCAAGTCGATCGAGGCGGTCGTGGCAGTGAGTTGAAAGTGCTCAGCTTTTACGAATGCCCTTTCCTGACCGCTGCGCATCATGGCGACGTCTTGCAGCGCTACGCGTAACTGGGCTTTACGCTCGCCGGCAGAAGTCGTCACCACACCCCGGACGGTGCCGGCTCCAATCACCCGGTCACGCACAGCCCGGTCTGTCGCCGGGCCGTCGTCCAGATTGACCGTCAGGCTGGGCGAGTCGATAGCGAGCTCGCTGCCCTCCAGCAGCTTCCCCTGTTCTACGCGGATGGTTCCCTTCAGGTTCCCGTGGCCTTGCAGCCGGAGCCATGGTGCCTTCGTGAGATAGTGGTTGATGAAGTCGTAGGAAGCCGTCGCGCCGGATACGGCGATGGTGCCCGAAATGAACTTGGCGGCGCGGGTACCAGGGTTTTCCGATGGCACGAACGCGTTGACCAGTATTTCCGCATCCGCGTGCAGATCCTGTGCAATGGAATCCGAACCCACCGTAAGCTCGCCGGAGCGTAGCTGCAGCTTGGCGCGATCGATTGCCACTGGACCACCGACCCGGAAGCTCAAATCTTCGAGCTGGATTCGGGCGCTGCCGGTGAAGCGGTGGTCGTTGAGCTCCAGTTCGCGGATACGCCCGACCTCCGCGTGGACGATGACGATGTTCCATCCTGCTTGTCCGCCCGGGATGTTGGGATTTTCGGGCGGTTCAATGCGTTGAGTTATTTCTGGTGTCGTCGCGCTGACGGTCTGCTCCACCAATGACGCCTTATCGGCGGTCTCCCGGCTGGGTCGGGGGGGATTCGAGTCGGCGGTCTTTGCCGACTTCGCGTCTCGCTGGGTGTGATTCCGTAAAGAAGCGGAGACATTGTCAGCGTTGACGCCACGAAACTCGACTGTCTTGAAAAGCAAAGCCGACAACGCTACACGGCCGGTCGCCCGCTCCATGGAGAACTGAAAATGCTGATAAGGGGTGCGACCCCGAACCTTCAGGCCCTTGACGTTCAGATGGCCGGGGACCGCCGTCCAGGCCGAGGACCACTCGATGCTGAGTCTTTCAGGTTCGCGGCTGAGCCATTGGGGGAGAAGAGTGCTGCCGAGGAGCAAGTTTGCCGCTGCCAGATAGAAAATCTCGGCGCTGACGACAAGGATCATCAGCCGGAAGAGCCACCGCAGTGTTCTGATATCTACCATTGGCCGCGCTAAGCCATTTCACCGTCCGAGGATGCTTGTCCGTCGAAGCGCCTCGACGGTGCCTGGTGAATGACGCTCGCCACGAGAGCGGTCCGGAAATCCGAGGCAACCTCGATCTCCCAGTCCGACCAGGTGCGTGATCGGCCGCGAACCTCTTCCGCCCGGGCGGCGAACGATGCTCGTGGGCTCAGTCGGACCTCGTTGGCTTGAAGCTTCGCCGGCTCGTTCGGATTGCCAGCCCGGGTGACCGAGCGCACCCGCTCGCCCCGAAACCAGAAAATAAGTTCCGTACCGTTCGCAGAAATCGCAACCGCGATGGCTCCCGTCGCACGGTCCACGTAGTCGGTTGCGTCGGGGACAAGGTCTGCCAGGCAATCGCTTGCGCCACCCACGGGTGGCGCCTGGATGGTGGCTGAAGGTTGGGCGCTCCATGTGCCGATGGCCGCGGCCCGTTCGCGTAGGGTCCGAGATCGCGGCGTACAGCGTTGGTTTTCCAACGTCGATCGAGATTCCGCACTGCGCCATGGAGTCCACTCCGGCTGTAGCTCGCGTGATTGGAAGTGTGACTTCGAGGGCGTCATCGGGGTCTCGGATTTCTGCGCGCAGGCGGTACCGGGGGCCTGGGCGCGGCAGGTTGGCGCGGGTGGTCATCACTTGGGGCACGTGGCGAGCCGTACGCCTGAAAACCCGCGAGGATATTCGCTTCGACGGGGTCTCCTCTGTCGCTCTTTGGCACGGTGTCCAATTGCCCGTTGCTGGGCCGAGGCGCCAGCAGTGAACACGCATAGGATTGTCAATCAGGGAAAATATTACCGGGCTTAGGAAATAATTACATCTTGCGCGCGAGTCGATACTCCCGACAAATCGGGTGAAACGGAAATATAACAGCCACTTATGGTCATTGGCACAACCCTGGCAAAGGTCATTCGCGGAGGCAAGGCCGCGCTGGTTGTCGAAGGTGAGGCGGGAATCGTAATTGACAGGCGGAATAGTGAAGCCGATGGCCCAAGCCTACACCAGAGCCAAAAAGGTGCGATCCGATCTTGTCGGCCTCGGCGCCAGCGTTTCCGAAGTTGTCGTATGTGCCATAGAAAGTTCGGACATAGTGACCTTGGAGTTTGCAATTTGGCCAAAACGCTCAGACTTCCGATTGCGTGACACTTAAGGAAACCCTGAACAATTCCATCCAGGAATTGCCAGGGGGCGGATAGCGAAAAACGCGGATTCCGCTTTCCTCACGGAATCAACA
>JBFGYN010000383.1:0-4085 GCA_041587415.1 Candidatus Competibacterales bacterium
CCCAGTCCGATTCGGCAAGACACCAATATCGCCGTGTCGGTCCCGGCCAAGACCGCGTGGCGCACCGGACAAATCCTGAACGCCACGGTGACACAGATCCCGTCGAGCAACCAGGTTACGCTCCAGATCGGCAACAATTCCGTGGATGCCAGGAGCAATACCCCGCTAGACGTCGGGCAGACACTTCGCCTGAAGGTGGTCGAGACTGGTGACATGCCTGTCCTGCGCATCGTCTCCGACCCGGTCAAAGGGAACCCGGCGACTGCGGCCCTCCGCAACCTTTTACCCCGGCAGCAAAGTTTGCTACCCCTGCTCGCCAACCTAGGCCTCGTCGCCCAGTCGGCGCCGCAAATCGGTCAGTCACAGGACCAAGGCACCGCGCAACTCATCCAGCAGATTCTCAATCAACTGCCTAGTTCGTCGTCGATGACCACTGGGGCGGGCGTACGCCAGGCATTGCTGGACTCAGGCGTCTTTCTGGAATCAAAACTCGCCGACCAGCTCAAGAGCGGTTATCGAGCGAATCTCGACTCGGACCTGAAAGCAGGGCTACTGCGTCTATTCAATCGATTGTTGACCCAAACGAGCCAGGGCGAGATGAGCCCGAGGGCGACGCCGCCGAACAGCACAACCTACGACGACGCACCCCCGCCGCTGCGTGGACATGCGCCGCAACCCCAAGCCTCCGTTTCCCCGGCCCCGCCCCAGCCAAGCGCCGACAAGTCGGCGGCGTCAGGCATTCTGGGACAAGTGGACGCGGGACTCGCACGCATCCAGCTGAGTCAGTTGGCATCGGAAACGTCGGGCCAGTCACCGGTTCCAAGCTGGACTGCTGAGCTGCCGGTACGCCACCACGACCGAGTCGACTTGTTCCAAGTCCGAATCACCCGCGATGATCGGCAGAGCTCATCGGAATCCGAGCAATGGTCCGTATCACTGGCTTTCGACCTCGAGAAACTCGGGCCGATTCGAGCGACTGTCACGCTTATGGAACAGGGCATCTCGGTCGCACTCTGGGCAGAGCATGAAGCAACCACCGCGGTGTTCAATCAGCACTTGGAAAGCCTCGGACGGGGAATAGAAAAAGCGGGACTGAAAGTTCGCAGTATCTATTGTCACCATGGCAGTCCCCCAAACGACGCCCCAATTCGTGATGGCGAGGCACTCGTTGACACGAGCGCATGAAAAAAGGACCTACGAATAAGCCGCCAACGACAGCCGTGGCCCTCCAGTACGACGGCACCGGCGCACCAAAAGTCACGGCGAAGGGAAGCTTCTTAGTCGCTGAGCGAATTCTAGAGCTCGCCGATGAGCACGGCATTCCGCTGCACGAGGATGCGGATCTCGTGACCTTGCTCGCCCAACTGGACTTGGGCACAGAAATCCCCGCGAATTTGTTTATTGCCGTCGCCGAAGTAATCGCCTTCGCTTACCGAGTGACCGGAACCACCTTGCCGACGGCGACACAGCCCAGGTAGATTCAGGGCACGCCGCTTTTGCAGCAAACCCCGGTCGACTGAGTGTTCCCTCAGCAACCGCCGCGCGTTGAATGATTACTACAGTCTAGGCACGGGCGACGCCTTGGTCGGTGGGCTGACAACACCGAATAGCACCGCAACGATCACGATCAGACCGCCGACGAGGGTGGCCGGTGACGGTATTTCATCGAGAAAGAGCCACGCCCACCCGATGGCGGCGACGGTCTCGGTGGGTGCGAACAGGCCAACCTGGGCGGCCGAGAGATACCGGGTCGCCGATGCGACGGCGACTCGCCCCGCCGGCCCGGTCAGGCTTCCGAGAATGGCCAGTAAGACCAGTGCCCTGGGTCCCAGTTGCAGGGGCTCGGCAGGCACAAGGGCAACCAGCGCCGTGATCGCCCCTCCGATGCCGACAACAACCAGTCGGTCCAGTTTGGGAATGCGGCGCCACAACGTCAGATTCGTGGCGAAGCAGAGGATGGCCGCGACCGCGAACAGATCGCCTTCGATGCGGCCCGATCCGATCGAGCCGAGCACGACAGTGCAAATGCCGACGCTGGAAAGGACGATCGCCACCCAGGTTCGGTTTGTGGTGCGCTCGCCGATCGCCGCGTATGCCATCAGTGCCGCGAAAACCGGGGCCGCGGCGATGATGATGACCGTATTGGCGACGCTGGTGAGGGTAACGGCAAGGACGAAGAAGCTGAGCGTTCCTGCCTGTAGGACGCTGGAAGCAATGATCGGGGCACGACCTTCGCGTGCAGCGGCGACGAGGGATTTGCCCGTCCGCACGGGAACCAACACCACCATCGCGAGGGCTGTGAATGTCCCCAGCCAGAATGCCGCATCCCAGGCCGACGCACCGGAAAGCCGAATTCCCAGCGCGTCGAGGCTGATGAGAAGCATTCCGCCGCCGGCAAGCAACAATCCATCCCTGTGGGACCCCTTATGTTCCGACTCAGGTCGGACACGGATGCTGGACTTCATCACCCATGTTGCCCGGTAAGTCGAGGCAAGGAACGCCCCTCAGCCGGGAAAGCGGGCCCTAGTGCGGACCACCCGATGCTTCCTTGCGTCCGTAGACGGCGTCCGCGAGCCGGCGGACCAGACACGTCGCCCCTTTCGGCTTCGGCTGCCTGCGGACGGTATCGATGCCACCGATCGTGGTCCGCATGCACAGCCGGCCTGCCCGAACATTGCTCGGGTCCGCAGCAGAACGGCCGATGTTGTCTGGTTGAGTCCATCATTCAGGGCGAAATCGTTGATACCGAGGGCGTCGATTCGGATCGATGAACGGTGGGCTTCGTATCGTTATCCTTTACGGCACTTTTCCGGGGCGGCCAGCGCGCCAATACCGGATGGTGAGGACAGCCAGCGTCATACCGGTGATGGGGAGAACGAAGCTTCCCATCACGGTACTGTAAGGGCCCAATGCGTCATGATGGCCAGCGGAAAGGATGAGGTAGGCGGTGTACGCCACGTAGTAGGCGAAGAACAGTCCCCCCTCCCAGCGCGCGATCAGATTACCAGTGAGAAAAATGGGCAAGCAGGCCAGGGCCACTGCCACCATGACTGGTAGGTCGAAACTGAGCATCGAGGCGGGTACAGTCAGGCTGTCGGGTGCCAAGGCGGCGGATATGCCCAACACACCGAGAATGTTGAAGAGGTTGCTGCCGACCACATTGCCCACGGCGATGTCGCGCTCGCCGCGAATCGCTGCGGTGACTGATGTGGCCACCTCCGGCAAGGATGTGCCGGCGGCAACCAAGGTCAGCCCGATGACCAGCTCGCTGATTCCCAGGGCGCGGGCGAAGTCCACCGCAGCCGCCACGAGCCAGCGGGCACCCAGCACCAAAAGCACAAGGCCAACCACGATCAGCAGGATCTGAACCGACCAGTGCCGATCCCAGGTTTTGCCGTCTGCGGGCATGGAATCGGCATATTCCCGGCGGATTTCGGCCGTCTCACGCCGGCTCTGCCGAATGGCAAAAGCCGTGTACGCGACGAGCAGAATGCCAAGTGACATCCCTTCCCAACGATTGACCCCACCGTCCGCCGCCAAAGCCCAGAGCAGCAGTGAGGCCCCAATCATCAGGGGAACCTCGCGGCGGATCAGCTGCTGGTGCACGAGCAACGGCGTGATGAGTGCCGAAACGCCAAGAATTAGCAGTACGTTGAAGATGTTGCTCCCGACAACGTTACCCAGGGCAATGTCCACCTGACCCGACCACGCGGATTGGACGGAGATGGCCAGCTCAGGTGCGCTGGTTCCAAAGGCCACCACGGTGAGTCCAACCACGAGGGGCGATACGCCAACGGTCAACGCTAACTTGGATGCGCCCCGCACCATGGCCTCGGCGCCCGCCACCAGGGCAAGGAGTCCAATGCCGAACCAAAGCAGGCTCATGTGAATTTCTCCAAGGGGCACCGCGGGTCGGCAAACGTGCGCCCTCTCGTTGCGGCACGAAGTATCCGTCGAGATCCTCGGTCAAGCGCACCCTTCAGTTCAAGCCCTCCTGACGGCATATGAGCGTCACTGATCCGCTGCGGGCAGCGCCTGCTCTCCAACCCACTCCCGCCAGACTGCCAGCAGCATAGCGATGACGA
>JBFGYN010000384.1:0-4070 GCA_041587415.1 Candidatus Competibacterales bacterium
AAACTGGACATGAACTTCTACCGATCAACCACCTGCGAGCTAGCCGAAGGCCGCCCTGGTAAAATATCCGGGTTAGGCGGGCGCGGACCGGATCCAGCGCCGCAATCGCGACTCTGTCATCTTTAGAGACCATCCAAGAAGGCCGGGCCGCCAAGCGCTCGCATTTGCCCCAGGATCCAATCTTGTCGTTTGCGCAGGTATTCCGAGGGGGCATCCGGGCGATACGCTCTCGGGTTCGGAAGCATGGCAGCGATCAAGGCGGCTTGGTGGGGGGCGAGCTCCGATGCCGGCCGTTTGAAATATCGCTGCGCTGCCGCTCCGACGCCAAAAAGTCCCTCGCCCGTTTCAGCGATGTTGAGATACACCTCGAGGATTCGCCGTTTCGGCCAAGTCACTTCGATTAGCAGGGCAAACCAGGCTTCGATTCCTTTGCGAAGCATGCTTCGGCCGTGCCACAGAAACAAATTTTTTGCCACCTGTTGCGTAATAGTGCTCGCCCCGCGCAGACGCCCGCGGCCGCGACGCTCCGCGATAGCCTGGCGAATCGATTGTAGGTCGAAGCCGATGTGGTCCGGAAACTTCTGGTCTTCTGCGGCGACCACGGCGAGGCGCAGATGCGGGGAGACCGCTTCGTAGGCGGTCCAGCGGTATTCGATGCGCGGCCATTGGCCGGTCATTGCCTGCTCGACCCACATTTGGGCCATGTACGACGAAAATGGGGGGTCTACCCACCGAACTACCGCAACCAGAGCCCCGGAGCCCAGAATGAGGCCAAGAAAGAGGGCACCGAGACTGCGCACCAGCCTGCGAGTGATTCGTTCAGTCCGTCGACGCCTCACGTGGCAACATCCTCAGGGGTTCATCGGCCAACACTATAATGGAAGGAAGCGTCCGAGCGGTGGTCTACCCTTGTGGGAGGCGCTGATTCGAGCGCGACCTGGGAAGGCTTCTCGGCCTACGCCGGTGTGCCAAGACCGACGTGACGGTCTTGGCTCCGGAGAGGCGCACGGCCAGGATCTGACGGCGCCGGGTGTGTGCCATCGTGCGCTAAAACGCTTCAGCGCTCCCTGGTTCGGAACATTACGGCGGAAGGTGCAATTCATGCGAATCGCAGTCGGCGGATTCCACCACGAAACGAACACCTTCGCACCGGTCAAAACCGATCTCCTGGATTTCGAACAGCAGGATGCCTGGCCAGGACTCGCGCGTGGCGAGTCAATATTGGATGCGGTCGTGGGAATGAACATTCCGATGTCCGGATTTCTACAACAAGCAACCCGTGGCGGCAATCGGATTCTCCCCTTGCTGTGGTGCTCGGCCACCCCGGCAGCACATGTCACGGAATCCGCATTCGAAACCATCAGTGGGATGCTGATTGACGATCTGCGGGCCGAAGGGCCAGTGGATGCCGTGTACCTGGATTTGCATGGGGCGATGGTGACCGAGCATCTGGACGACGGAGAGGGTGAGTTGTTGAGGAGAGTTCGAGCCGTGATCGGTGACAAGGTGCCGGTGGTCGTCAGTCTCGATCTCCATGCCAACGTGACTGCAGAAATGGCCGAGCTTGCAACGGTGTTGGTCGCCTACCGCACCTATCCCCACGTCGATATGGAGGATACCGGGCGCCGGGCTGCACTGCTCTTGGATCGTTCCGCGACGATTCGCGGTCGCGCGATGCGAAAGTTGCCTTTTCTCATACCGCTGATCGCGCAATGCACACTTGCAGAACCCATGGCCAGAATCATGGCGCATGTGGCATCTACCGAGGTCGGGCCAATCCTGAGTGCGTCGTTCTTGCCGGGATTTCCGCCAGCCGACATCGCTCAATGCGGGCCGACGCTGCTGGTATACGCCGAAGACGTGCGGAGCGCGGAACGGTGCGCGACTGAACTCTCCCAGCAGGTGGAATCCTCGGAAAGCGAGTTCAGCATGCGCTTGTTTGGGGCCGAGGAAGCGGTAGATCGAGCCGTGGCGCTCGTGGCTTCGGGTCGCCGACCCATCGTGCTCGCCGACACCCAGGACAATCCAGGCGCCGGTGGCAATTCGGACACCGTTGGATTGCTTGCGACGCTGCTCAGGCGCAAAGTGAGCGATGCCGTTATTGGTTTGATCTACGATCCGGAAGTGGCTCGGGCCGCACACTCGGTCGGCGTCGGAGCTCCCGTACAGGTGTCAATCGGTGCAAAGTCGGGGTTTCCGGGCGAGACACCGCTGGAGATCGAAGCGGTAGTGGAAGCCTTGGGCGATGGCCGGATGGTCGGTACTGGGCCCTATTATCGCGGTTGTTCAATGGCGCTTGGGCCCATGGCCCTGCTCCGCGTCGATGACGTCCGAATCGTGGTTTCGAGTCGAAAGCTGCAGGCGGCTGACCAAGCGCCGTTTCGGCATCTCGGAGTCGAGCCGGCGACCGTGGGAATCCTGGCGCTCAAGAGTTCGGTACACTTTCGCGCCGAATTCGGACCACTGGCGGCAGAGACAATGACCGTGTTGTCGCCGGGTCCAAACGTCGCCGATCCCGCCGAGCTTCCCTACCGGAATCTGCGGCGTGGCGTCAGGTTGCGCCCCAATGGCCCTGCGTTCGGCGCGCAACGGACTTCTTGAGCGGCAACATCGATTGCGGTGCGCGCTCTGTCGGCGCGTGTCTGCTCTTGGGTAAGCTCGCTCCAGCCGGCGCAGAACCCCGTTCGTAAACCGGATCAGGGGCGCAGCCGCGGGTCGGACTTGGAAGCATACCGTGTTGCTGGAGCGCGGGTGCGCGCGGACGTGCTACCCGTTCCAGGATCGCACGGGACCCGTGTCGATGTGCACGAATCGAGATCGAGGATAGTACCCCACGCCCCCGACGTTCATGTCGCGCGCGACGTTGCGCAGGGTGGACGTGGCGATGCCGGGAAGTCGCACGTCAACGGCCATGCCACGCATGTGGTAGCTTTTGCGTGCAACCCTGCTGCTTCGCGCTCGGAGCTTCGCATTGGTTGCGGGAGAGCGGTACCCGGAGATGACGTGAAGCGGCTCGCTGCGGCCGACCCGCGCATGCAACTCATACAGGACGTCCAACAGTTTTCGGTCGATGGGGTGCACGTCGTCCGTGCGGTGATCCCGAAGCACCTCGTTCAACTGCTCCAGCGCTGAGCTCAGATGCCTGCCGTCAGACCAGTAAACGCTGTCAAATTCCTCGTGCGTATGCAGATTCACGAGGGACAGTGACTTGGGTCTGGCAGCGAGAGCCTGAACCGGTCGCGGCGTCGAGGTGACGATGGCGGCAGCGGCTCCCAGAACCAGAAAGTTGCGCCGGGAAAGCGCGCGCACACCGGTTTCGGCGCGATCAGGCGTCGATTTGGCCAAGAGAACCCCCCTTCAGACTGCGGTGACTGCCGTGCGTTTGCCCGCGATTTTTACCGGATCGTGAAACTTGTGTAAAGCGAATTGACGCAAATTGTCAGTAATCCGAATCTGAACTGGACCGGCTCGCAACTTGAAAGGGTTCTCTAAGTTGCTCCTTAAGTAGTTGATCACGGCCGTAAATATCATCTACGAAGTGTGTATTACCGAAAGCATCTGTCCATACGGTAAGGTATACGACATAAATGGGCACTGGCCGATCCAAACGGACCCACTGGTTCTTGCCCGCCGCCATCGACTGTTCGATTCGGTCGTCGGACCAGTGGCGTTGGCCCGCCATCAGAAAACGGGCCAGTTCGAGCGGGTTCTCGACACGAATGCAGCCGGAACTGAATGCCCGCTGGGATTTCTCGAACAGATTCCGCCCCGGCGTGTCATGCAAGTAGACGGCATGCCGATTTGGAAAAAGGAACTTGACTCGGCCTAGAGCGTTTTTTGGGCCCGGGTCCTGACGCAGTTTGTAGGGAAAGCGGCGTCCTTGGAACGCATCCCAGTCGATGGAATCCGGACTGATCTCCGTCGCGTTCGCGCTCCAGTCGCTGAGCACACGAAATCCTTGGGTCTGGAGGAAGTCGGGTTCCGAAGCCAGTTTAGGGATGATGTCTTCTCTAGCCAGCTTGGGCGGAACGTTCCAGTAGGGGTTGAATACCATCTGGCTGAACGTGCCG
>JBFGYN010000385.1:0-4066 GCA_041587415.1 Candidatus Competibacterales bacterium
GCATTGCTCGTAGTAGGACCCTGCTTGCCGGCGAATCGATTGCGGAAACTTCGAGAGCGCGGGTGCGATAAGATGTTGTACGGACCATTACGGTAACCGAGCGCTCGGTCATGGCACATGACGCGTAAGCTTGCGGCTGTCCTTTACGCCGATGTAGCCGGCTACAGCCGGTTGACCGGTGAAGACGAGACTGGCACGCACACCGTGCTGAGCGACCGATTGGACGCCTTCGCCCTCGCAATCGAGCAGCGCGGGGGGCGAGTCGGTCATTTCGCCGGCGACGCCATTCTCGCGGAGTTCCCCAGTGTCGTGGAAGCGATCTCTTGTGCCGTGGAGGCACAGCGACAGTTTTGTGCCGGCGACCTGGCCGTCCCCGAAAATCGGCGAGTTCGCTTCCGCATCGGCGTCAATCTCGGCGACGTGATCGCCGACCGGGGCGAAGTGTACGGGGACGGTGTCAATGTAGCAGCGCGCCTTGAGGCGCTCGCCGACCCGGGCGGCATTTGCATTTCGGAATCGGTACGCCTCGCGCTCGGCAACAAGCTCCCGCTGGAGTATGAAGACATCGGCGAGCAACGAGTGAAAAACATAGCCAGTCCGATTCGAGCCTATCGGATCATTGTCCCGCCGGATACCGTCCTACCCCCGAGCGAGGCCCTCAAAACGATCGGGGAAAAGGGCCAGCCTGAAAGTCGCCATCGATTCCGGTGGATCGCCCTGACGATCGCCGCAATCTCGATTGCCGGTGCCACAGTGATTGCGTGGGTCGTCCGCGACCTGCCAGATGAGGAGCCGACGGCGGAGGTGCCCATCGCCAACCCGCGGGCCGATAAGCCCGGCATCGTCATTCTTCCGTTCGAGAACCTCAGCGCCGACCCCGAGCAAGAGTACTTCGCGGACGGCATGTCACATGATCTGATGACCGATTTGTCCCAGATTTCCGGCCTGTTCGTCATCGCCAGGCACTCTGCTTTCGCCTACAAGGACACGCCGTTCGACATCCGCCAGATCGGACAAGACCTGGGTGTTCGCTACGTGCTGGAAGGCAGCGTTCGGAAGGCCGGCAATCAAGTCCGCATCAACGCACAGTTAACGGATACGCGCACCGGAGGGCACATCTGGGCCGAGCGTTACGACCGGCAGTTGGACGCCATATTCGATCTTCAGGATGAGGTCACCGGGAGGATCGTGTCGGCATTGGCAGTGAAACTCACGAAGCGTGAACAAGACGGGTTGGCGAGGCGCTACACGGACAATGCCATGGCCTATGATTATTTTTTGCAAGGACAGGAGCGCTATTTCCGTTTCACGGAAGAAGACAATGCGCGAGCTCGAGAGCTCTATCGTATTGCAATCGAGCTCGACCCGGAGTTTGCGCGAGCGTATGGCGCTCTGGCTGTCACTTATGGCCGCGCCGTGAACAACGGCTGGAGTGGTAACCCTGAGCAATCCCTCGAACAGGGGATAATCCTGGCCGATCGCGCACTTTCACTGGACGATCGGCTGCCGCAAGTTCACTGGGCAAGGGGCTTCGTCTATCTGCTGAACAAGGAGCACGATCGCGCTATTGACGCGGCCGAGCAAGCTGTTCGTCTGGACGCAAACTTTGCGGACGGCTACGGTCTTCTTGCGTGGATTCATACGAGTGCCGGCAGGCCGGATGTCGGTATCGATTTGATGGAGCGTGCCATGAGTCTGGATCCGCACGCCGGCGGGCTTCTGCTCAGCGTGCTCGGCGAAGCTCAGTACTGGGAAGGTCGTCTGGATGAGGCGGTGTCGACGCTTCAACGTGTTACCTCGAGCAACCCGAATGACATCCAAGGCCGGGTTTATCTGGCGGCGACACTATCTCGCTTGGGCCGACAGGATGAGGCGGAGTGGGAGGTTCAGGAAGTCCTGGTGCTGAATCCGGCTTTTTCGCTCGACGAACTGGAAACCCGTGCACCAATCAGGAAGACCGATCAACTCAAACGTTTGATCGCAGACCTGCGTCGAGCTGGGTTCGAGTGAGACGGTCCACAATTGGAGGGAGCTTGTACCCCCCAACTCCGGCTCATTCCGACTGCGCGTGTCGACGAATCGTCTCCGCCAAGTGGCGCACCGCCGGGCCCGCAAAATCGGGTTCGGCCAGGACCAGGTAGAGTGTACCGAAGCGCAACCCGCCGCCCCGTAGTGGCAAGGGTTTGAGCTCACCGGCGTCCAATTCGCGCCGAATGATGTCCTCCGCATACCAAGCGAAGCCCAACCCCATGCACGCAGCAGTGATCGATGTAGCCTTGTTGCTCACGGTCCAGCGCTGATCCGCACCGAGCCAACCGCCACTCTCGCGTTTGCGTTCGATCGCCGAGTCTCGCACCACCAACTGCCGGTGCACCCGAAGATCCTGCAGGGTCAAATCGCGACCGAGTCTGTGCAGAGGGTGATCCGGATGTGCGGCCGGAACGAGATTCACCCTCATGAGCGGCTCGCCGGAAAAGCCCTGCGGAATGGCAGAGCAGATCACCAGGTCCGCCCGACGCTCAATCAATGCCTCGTCGGTCCCGCCGAGCACGGATTCGGTGAGATCAATCCTTGTCTCCGGGTAGTCCCGGGCAAAGTGATCGAGACATCGCAGCAGCAGCCATGTCGGGAACAGTATCTCCACCGCCAAGCGCAGAATTGGCTCGATGCCGGCCGCCAGATGTCGGGCGCCGCGCTCCAACCGCTCGGCATCCTCCACCAACGAGCGGGCGCGGCGATAGAGTACCTGTCCGCTGTCCGTCAGCATCGCCTTTCGGCCGTCGATTTGGAAAACCTGTACGTCCAGCAAGCGCTGGAGCTTCTGCACGGCATAGGTGACGGTGGACTGACTCTTGTGCAAGCGCTCGGCCGCCTGTGCGTAACCACCGGACTCCACGACCGCAATGAGAGCCCTCCACTGGTCCAGAGTAATGAGCGTCACAACGCTTCCTATCTGATAAATAGATATGATAACGCGAAATTTTGCGCTTTTTTATCTTTTTTCCAGATAGTTAAATACGGCCAACAAAGACTGAGGAGCGGACCATGAGCACAATCCTAAACATCAACGCGAGCCTCTTCTCCGAGGACGGACAATCCAGCAAGCTGGCGCGTGAATTTCTGAGGGTGTGGCGCAGATCGAATCCCGGTGATGTCGTCATCGAGCGGGATTTGGCGAAAAACCCGGTGCCGCACCTGACTGGAGAACGATTCCAGGCATTTCTCACGCCGGAGGCGGAACGCAGTCCCGAACAACAGGCCGCCGTCGCCGATTCCGACGCCTTGATCGACGAAATCAGGGGAGCGGACGTCGTTGTGCTCGGTCTGCCCATGTACAACTTCGGCATACCCTCTACGCTCAAGGCCTACTTCGACCACGTGGCCAGGGCCGGAATAACCTTTCGGTACACCGACAAGGGCCCAGTTGGGCTGCTCGAAAACAAGCAGGCGTACGTCTTGGCCACAAGGGGCGGCCTGTACGCGGGTACGGCTAAGGACACTCAGACCGAATTCGTTCGCAATTTCCTCAATTTTCTGGGCATTCGTGATGTGGAGTTCGTTTACGCGGAGGGCTTGGCTGGTAGTGGAAACGGTAAGCTGCAAGCAATGGCGCGAGCTCGCGACGCCATCCAGCAACTGGCGGCTTGACGTCCCGAATGTCTCATCGACCTTTGCTCCGCCCGGTGAGTCCTCCGGGCGGGGCCCATTGCCCGCTACGGGAGAGAAGCCATGAGCCTACGTACGCTCGAACACGTTATCCCCTCGATCGCGGCCTCGGACGGCGCAGGCGTCAAGTTGCGGCGCAGTCTGGGCGCGAGCCATGAGCTGCGGCTCGATCCGTTTCTGCTTTTGGACGAATTTTTCTCGGACGATCCGGACGACTATCTCGCAGGTTTTCCGGCACATCCGCATCGTGGATTCGAAACTGTGACCTACATGCTCGACGGCCACATGCAGCACCAGGATCACCTGGGCAATCAGGGCGATCTCGGCCCGGGTGACGTGCAGTGGATGACGGCGGCTCGCGGTATCATTCACTCGGAAATGCCGCAGCAGACAGCCGGGC
>JBFGYN010000386.1:0-4053 GCA_041587415.1 Candidatus Competibacterales bacterium
CCCGTGCCGCGCTCGGCAAACCTTGCCGATCGATCTTTCCGCTGCGCGTCAAAGGCATCTCCTCGAGTTCCACGATATCGGCTGGAATCATATGGGTGGGCAGGTGCGCTCGCAAAAACTCCCGGAGCTCATGCTCGGAGGGTCCCGGCTTTTCGTCGCTCACCACGTAGGCCCGCAGTTTCCGATCGCGGCCGTTGGTAACGGGCGCGGTGAGCGATGCCGCTCGAATCCGCGGGTGACGACCGAGCACGGCCTCGATCTCGGCCAGCTCGATTCGAAAACCGCGAATTTTCACCTGTTCGTCCCGCCGACCCAGAAACTCGATGGCGCCGTTTGGCAGGTAGCGTGCGCGGTCGCCCGTTCGATACAGGCGTCGCTTGTCGCCATCGTCGAACGGATCGGGAATGAATCGCTCTTCCGTCAACGCCGGCTGACCAAGATAGCCGAGAGCAACGCCGGCACCGCCGATGTACAACTCACCCTCGACGCCTATGGGCACCGGCTCGCGTTCGCGATTGAGTATGTAGGCCGTTCTACCGGCCACGGGTCGCCCGATCGGGATCGACCGGGCCGCCCCATCGAGGCTCGATGGAATCGGGTGGCAGCAGCTGAACGTCGTGCACTCGGTGGGTCCATAACCGTTGACGATACGGGTGCCCGGCAGGTGCGCGAGTGCCTTCGCGACATGGGCGGGCGACAGTGCCTCACCACCGATAAGGAGCTGCGAAATGCCCCGCAAGGCACTTGCTGACTCGTCGACGACCGAGTCGAACAACGAGGCGGTCAGCCATAGGGTCGTGACGCCCTGCTCGGAAATGATCGTCTCGAGGCTGTGCGCCGTCGGGACGGTACCATCGAAGATCACCAGCCGCGCACCGTGCAGCAACGCACCCCAGATTTCGAACGTCGAAGCATCGAAAGCGGGCGGCGCCAGCTGTAGCAATGTCTGGCGAGCGTCCAGGTCGATGCAATCCAGCCCATGGACGAGACTCACGATGGCCCCGTGGGGCACTTCCACGCCCTTTGGCACGCCAGTGGAGCCGGAGGTGTACATCACACAAGCCGGGGCGTCTGCGGGCACCGTAGCCATCGCCACACTCAGCCTTTCGTCGGCAAAATCCCCGTCAATGGAATCGAGCTCGAGCACGGCAGCGGTGGTTTCCGGGGCGCGATGCCGAAGTGCCTTGCTGACGAGCAGAACCGAGGCGCTGGTGTCGTCGACGATGGATGCAAGGCGAGTATCCGGGTCCCCCGGATCGAGCGGCACGTAGGCGGCTCCGGCGCGCAGAATTCCGAGCATCGCGGCGATCAGCTCCGGAGATCTCTGGAGCAGGAGTGCCACCCGGCACCCAGGGCCCACTTCCATCTTGCGCAGAAGGGCCGCGAGCCGCCCGGCACCCTGACTCAATTCGCAGTACGTCCAGCGCCGATCGCCCGATACCAAGGCAATCGCGTCCGGCGTGTGTGCCACTCTGGCTTCAAAAAGCTCATGAACGGTTCGGTCGCGGGGCCATTCCGCTCCGTTCCCGTTCCAGTCCACGAGAATCTGCCGGCGCTCCGCCCCGGACAGCGGGCTCAGCTGGGCCAGGCGGCGGGTCGGTTCGCTGACTGCGTGCGCCAGCATGGTGAGATAGTGGCGAGCCATGCGCTCGATGGTCTCCGCGTCGAACAGGTCTGCGCTGTACTCCCAGATCATCCAGGTGCGTCGATCGGTCGCGGGCAGATCCGCCTCGACCTCGGGGATGGCGGCGGGGTAGCCGATGACGTTCAACTCGAACTTCGTCGCTGCCATGTCCAGTGACGGATTCATCGTGACATGGGCGTTGCGGACACTAAAGTCTGGCATTGGGGTGTCGTGGAAACTAAACATTGCTTGATACAGCGGGTTTCGATCCACGTGCCGCCGCCCCGCCGTCATTTCCACCACGTGGTTGAACGGCAGTTCCTGATGAGCGAATGCGTCGAGGGTCACGTCCCGGGTACGGCGAACCAGTGCAAGAAAATCCGGATTGCCGCTGACATCCAGCCGCAAGACGAGGTTGTTGATGAACATGCCGAGCACCCCGGCAAGCTCCGCGCGTCGACGGTTGGCCACCCCGGTACCGACATTCATGTCGGTTTGTCCCGTGTAGTGATGAAGCAGCGCATAGAAGCACGCCAACATGACCACGAACGGGGTGGCCCGCTCGCGTCGCGCCAAGGCGCACAGGTCCCTCCAGGTACCATCGTCGATGTCGACAACATGGCGCCTGCCGGCGGAGGCCGAACCGGGGGATCGCGGGCGATCGGTCGGCAACTGCAGCTCGGACGAACAATCTGCCAGAGCGCGTTTCCAGTACGCCCGCTGGCGATCAGCCTCCGCGCGTCGAATCCACGACCGCTCCCAGACCGCGTAGTCGCCGTACTGAAGCGTCGGGTCCGCCAATGGCGAGGACATGCCCCGGCTGAATGCGTTGTAGAGGTCGATCACTTCCTGCAGTAAGTGGTCCGTCGACCATCCGTCGTGCACGAGATGGTCCTCGACGTGCAACAGAACGTGTGTATGGGCGTCGAGTGAAAAAAGCGTCCAGCGGGCGAGGCACGGGCGAGCGAAATCGAACGGTTTTCTTGCCAGGTGATGGATCCGGCGATCCAGCTCCGCGGGCCGCAGAGGTCCGATTAGAACAGAAGGCACGCACGCGTGAATTCCTATGCCGGGGTGAACGGATCGGAGCAGCTTTTCACGCTGTTCATGTCGCACTTGCCTGGCGGAGCCTGGGTCAAGGATCTGAGCGGGCGATATGTCTACGCGAATCGATACGCCAGAGAAAAGATATTTCTGCTCCCAAATGGGTTGCTCATGGGCCAGACCGACCATGACCTGTTCCCCAGTGACATCGCCGCGCTGTACGCGGGCAACGACCAGCTGGTGATGGACACGGGACAAAGCCTGCAGGCCGTGGAAACTCTGCCGCTTGGCCAGGAGGAGCACCAATCCGTTGTCAACAAGTTTCCAATTCTCGATGCTCACGGCAAGATCGCGTTCGTCGGCGGCATCGCGATCGATATCACGGCGCGAAAGCGGGCGGAGGACGCCTTGCGTAACGCGCTGCAGGAGGTGGAGTGCCTACGGCAGCGACTTCAGAGTGAAAACCTGTACCTGAGAGAGGAGATACGTGTCGAGCACGGCTTCGGGGAAATCATCGGCGACAGCCGAACGCTCAAGCGTGCGCTGATGCGCATCGATCGGGTTGCAAACACCGACGTCTCGGTTCTGATTACCGGTGAAACCGGTACCGGAAAAGAACTCGTCGCGAGGGCGATTCACGACCGGAGCCTGCGCAGGGCGCGCGCGCTGATCAAGGTCAGTTGCGGCGCGCTGTCCGCGGGACTGGTCGAGAGCGAATTGTTCGGACACGAAAAGGGGGCCTTCACCGGAGCGCTTCAGCGCCGCACCGGACGCTTCGAACTGGCCGATCGGGGAACGATTTTTCTCGACGAAGTGGGCGAGTTGGCGCCCGAAACCCAGGTCAAGCTGCTGCACGTATTGCAGGACGGCGAATTCGAACCCGTGGGCAGCAACGACACCCGCAAGGTGGACGTGCGTGTCATAGCCGCGACCAACCGGAATATCTCCGACAGCGTCGAGACCGGCGCCTTTCGAGCCGATCTCTTTTATCGTCTCAACGTTTTGCCGATCGAATTACCGCCGCTGCGTGAGCGGACCAGTGACATCCCGCTGCTCGTCGACCACTTCTTGCGCCGTGCGTCTGCCAAATTCGGCAGGCACCTGGTGGGCATCACAGCATCGTCCATGGACCGGCTGATTCAGTATGGATGGCCCGGTAACGTTCGCGAGCTGCAGAACATCATCGAGCGTGCCGTGGTGCTGTCATCCGGTCGGGTGCTGCAAATCGACGACGCCACATTCGGGCTGTCGAAGCCGCCGGCACCGCCGTCCGACGCACTAGCGGATGTCGAGCGCGCTCACATTGTCGCCATACTGGAACGCACCGGCTGGCAAATCCAAGGGGAATTCGGCGCCGCATCCATCCTGAACATGAATCCGAGTAC
>JBFGYN010000387.1:0-4046 GCA_041587415.1 Candidatus Competibacterales bacterium
GCTCTGGAGCGAAAGTTGTAGCCGTAGCTACAACTTGAGTGAGGAGCAAGTCAGGGCGAGCGAGAAACCGCCAGGGCCGGGGTAGGCCTTTGGCGGCGGTACACTTTGTACGCCAGAACTGAGCCGCTAAACTGGACATAAACTTATACCGATCAACTACCTGCGAGCTAGCCGAAGGCCGCCCTGGTGAAATATCCGGGTTAATACTCTCTTGCACTCTGCTCACTACAACACGGCTTTTGGATATGAGCCGAGTACCTTGAACAATGTCGCCCGGGAGCGTAATTCGGACAGCGCGGCGTTTACTTCCGGGCTGCCCCGGTGCCCCTCCAGGTCAATGAAGAACACGTAGTCCCACGTGCCCCGACGGGATGGTCGTGACTCGATCCGTGTCATGTTGACACCGTTTCGCGATATCGGCTCGATGAGGTTGTACAGTAACCCGACGTCGTTGCGGGAGGAGACCAACAGCGATGTCTTGTCACGGCCTGACGGCGCAACCTCGCGGCGCCCGACGACCAGAAACCGAGTGGTGTTGTTTGGATCGTCCTCGACATTTCGCGCCAGAATCGACAAGCCGTAAATCTCCGCCGCGCACTCTCCGGCAATCGCGACGACGTTACCGTCCATGGACGCCACCCTGCGAGCGGCCTCGCCATTGCTGCTGACCGGTATTCGTTCGACTGACGGCATATTCAGGTCGAGCCATTCGCGACATTGGGCCAGGGACTGTTGGTGGGAATAAACTGCTTGTGCCTCATCTTTGGACCGGATGCGCCCGATCACGTGATGGTGAATTCGAATTTCCACTTCACCGCAAATGACCAACGGAGACTGGACAAACATGTCGAGGGTATGGCTGACAACGCCCTCCGTAGAGTTCTCTACCGGCACCACTCCATAGTCGGCATTACCCGATTCCACCTCGCGAAACACCTCGTCGATCGCCCGTAGCGGCCGAGTCCGGATTGAATGCCCGAAGTGCTTGAGCGCGGCGGCTTGAGTGAAGGTTCCCTCCGGCCCAAGGAAGGCCACTGTGAGTGGCTCTTCCAGCGCCAGACACGCGGACATGATTTCACGGAATATCCGGGCCATCTCTTCACCGCTCAGGGGTCCCTGATTGCGCGCCTTGACGGTCGTCAAGACCTGAGCCTCACGGTCCGGCCTGTAGAAATCGCTGCCGCTGCCGAAAGCCTGCTTGATGCTGGCGACATCCTGGGCACAGGCTGCCCGCTCCGAAATCAGGCGCTGAATTTCGATATCGATCGCGTCGATGCGCGCGCGCACCGCGGCCAGGCGATCCGGCTCACTGTCAGCACCCATGTGGCAATTACCCTGTTTCACATTTCTCGTCGATTTGAGCGGCGCATCCTTGTGCCGCGACGAAACCCTGATGCCCTCCAGAGTCGCGTTAAATCGCACGCACCTTCAGAACGCCGCCGATTGCGCGAATGTCCTCCACCGCTGACGTGGAGATCTCGGTCTCGGCATCGCCAACCGTGTAGGCGTAAGCACCTCTGGATTCGTTCGCCATGTGCAAGATGTTGATCTCCGCCCGCCCCAGGCCGTGAGAGATTTTCGCCAGCATATCCGGGATGTTGGCATGCGTCACCGCCAATCTCGCGGCCCCCCGTCTCGGCAGGCTGAGATTCGGAAAGTTGACGCTATTGCGAATGTTGCCATTTTCCAAATAATCCCGGACCTGGTCGACCACCATCTCCGCGCAGCGCACCTCCGCCTCGCGGGTCGAGGCGCCAATGTGCGGCAAGCGGATAATTCGTTGGTGACGTACCCCACCCGGGAAGTCACACACGTAGGCGTGCAAGTGACCCGAATCCAGGGCCTCGCGGACGGCCTGCTCGTCGACTATCCCGTCGCGGGCGAAATTCAGTACTACCGCGCCCTTCCTCAGCTCGCGGACACGAGCCGCATTCAGTAGACCTTGGGTCTCGGTGGTGAGCGGCACGTGGAAGCTTACGAAATCGGAGTTGACCAATGCATGCTCGAGGGACTGAGCCTGTTCCACTTCCGACGACAATTCCCAAGCACGTCGGACGCTGATCGCCGGATCGAAACCGATGACTCGCATCCCGAGACCAACTGCCGCGTTCGCCAACTTGACGCCAATCGCCCCCAATCCAATGACGGCCAGCTTTCTTCCCGGCAATTCGAAGCCGGCGAAGCGTTTCTTGTCGGCTTCGGCCTGCGACCGCACAAGCTCCGGAGCACCTTCCAAACCGCGCAAATAGTCCCACGCGTCGAACAGGTTGCGACAAGCGATGAACATTCCCGCCAGCACCAGTTCTTTCACTGCATTCGAATTTCCACCAGGAGTATTGAAAACCGGAATGCCTTTCGCACTCAGATCGTCCACGGGAATCGCGTTTACCCCGATTCCGGCCCGACCAATGGCAAGCACACTCTCAGGTATCGGTTGCCCGCGCAGGTTGAACGAGCGCACCAGACTCGCGTCCGGTGCGTCGCAATCACGCTGCACCTCGTAGCGATCACGGGGAAATCGATCCAATCCGGCGGCGGCAATGTTGTTTCTAACGAGAATTCGAAATCCGTCCTTGGTGTTCAAGGTCGGTTGTCCTCCTATGATTGATTGGCTGGGCAAGACTTGGCGAAAACGCTTGGTTTTCCGTCGGAGTTGCTCGACCGCGGAACGTCAACTACCGCACTGGACAGAAATCAGGCGTGACGCTTCTCGAATTGCCCCATGAAGTCGATCAGCGCGTCCACACCCTCGTCCGGCATCGCATTGTAGATGCTCGCGCGCATACCACCGACGGATCGGTGACCTTTGAGATTTACCAGCCCCTCGGACGCGGACTTCTCCAGGAATAGACCGTCGAGCGCCGGATCGGCGAGTGTGAACGGTACGTTCATCCAGGAACGGCAATCGCGGGCCACCGGATTGGAGTAGAAATCGGACTCATCAATTGCCGCGTAGAGCTTCATCGCTTTGCGCTCGTTACGCTCCGACGCGGCTCTCAAACCGCCCTGCGCCTTCAACCATTGAAATACGAGCCCTGCAACATACCAGGAATAGGTCGGCGGCGTATTTGCCATGGAGTCGGCATCCGCATGCACCTTGTAATTGAGCATGGTTGGCGTGCCAGCGATCACGTCGCCGAGTAAGTCCGCTCGAACAATCACCACGACGAGACCCGCGAGGCCCATATTCTTCTGCGCGCCCGCGTAAATCAATCCGAAGCGCCCGACCTCGATGGGGCGCGACAGAATCGTCGACGACAAATCGGCGACTAGGGGCACGTCTCCAACATCGGGAATCCAATGAAACTCCACGCCGCCGATCGTCTCGTTGGGTGTGTAGTGAAGGTAGGCGGAGTCGCTGGCCAGCGACCAGGAATCGCGCGCGGGAACGCTCGTGAACCCATCCGCTTCGCCGGTCGCCGCGATGTTGACCCGGATATAGCGAAGGCCCTCCGCTATCGCCTTCCTCGACCACGCGCCAGTGTTGACGTAGTCGGCCCGCTGGCGCCCACGAGCGAGATTCATGGGAACTGCCGCGAACTGAGTCGTGGCGCCGCCTTGCAGGAAAAGCACCTTGTAGTCGTCCGGAATGCCCATGAGTTCCCGCAGATCTTCTTCTGCCCGGGCGGCGATCGACAAAAAACTGCTGCTCCGGTGACTCATTTCCATCACCGACTGTCCGCTGCCGTTCCAATCGAGAATTTCATCCCGAGCCCGCGCCAGAACGGCCTCGGGCAGCACCGCAGGCCCGGCACTGAAGTTGTAAACTCTCGTCATACGCTCGTCTCTGGATTCGATGGGATTCGGTGTCGAGCTAAGGCCATTCTGATCGTCGAAATCCGTCGCCTCGAATCAGCGCTTGGCCGCTCACGCGGTCTAGCCCAGACGCTGCACCAGGGCGCTCCCAGTTGGGCATTTGTTTCGTGTAAAACAAGAACTCCCGAGCATATTCGTAAGCAACACTCTGCCCCGCGGACGGTATCCGGCTTTTTCGCGGGTCTCGTTCGCCGATTTCCTTAGATCCCTCGGCAAGTCGATGTCTCGCA
>JBFGYN010000388.1:0-4045 GCA_041587415.1 Candidatus Competibacterales bacterium
CGGGAAGTGGGGCTGACGATGCGAGCTGAGCATTCATTATCTCTAAATTAGATGTTGCTAGATTAGCACTTAATCATATAAACTTGCGATATAGTATTATAAAAACAAATTCTAACAAGACTCGAACTTGAGGATATTCCAGGAGGACCCGATGCCGCTCCGACGGAATCAGGACGACGGAGGCAAGCAAAGCCACACGCCGGACCCCGACCAACGACTCGGCTCGGATGCGCGCCGACGCTTTCTGCGCAGGGGGGCGACGCTCGCCGGTGGTGCGGTTGTGGGCGCGACCCTCGCGCGCGGGGCGGGGGCCGTGACCGGGACTGAGAACCTACCACCCAATATTCCCCAGTGGATGCAGCTGACAGGCCCTGGAGTGGTGACGAGCCCGTACGGAATGCCCTCCAAATACGAGAAGGACGTCGTTCGCCGGACCGTTTCCTGGCTCACCGCCTCGCCCATTTCCTCGATCAGTTTTACCCCGCTGCCGAATCTCAAAGGCATCATCACCCCCAACGGTTTGCACTTCGAGCGCTATCACGCGGGCATCCCCGAGGTGGTTCCAGCGGAGCACCGCCTGATGATCCATGGTCTTGTTGAGCGCCCCCTCATCCTGACCATGGACGACATCGTCCGTTTTCCAAGCGTCTCGGAAATCCGATTCATAGAATGCCCCGCTAACGGCGGCATGGAGTGGCGTGGTGCCCAGATGGAAGCGCTGCAGTTCACCCACGGTATGGTCAGCTGCTGCGAGTGGACTGGTGTGCGGCTGTCTACCGTTTTGGACGAAGTCGGCGTCAAGCCCGAAGGCAAGTGGATACTCGCGGAGGGCGGTGACGGCGCCGCCATGGGACGCAGCATTCCGATTGAAAAGGCCCTGGACGATACCCTCCTGGTGTATGCGCAGAACGGCGAGATGTTGCGGCCCGAGCAGGGGTATCCGATTCGTCTTCTGAATCCGGGTTGGGAAGGCAACACCAGCGTCAAGTGGCTGCGACGGCTGGAGGTCGGCGACAAACCCTGGTACCTGCGCGAGGAGACGTCCAAGTACACGGACTTGCTGACCGACGGCAGCGCCCGCGAGTTCACCTGGGTGATGGAAGCCAAATCCGTCATCACCTTCCCTTGCCCCGAGAAACCGCTGAGAGCGAAAGGGATATACGAAATCGAGGGCCTCGCGTGGTCCGGGCGGGGAACGATCGCTCGGGTGGACATTTCTCTGGACGGCGGAGTCACCTGGCGCGAGGCGCGGTTGAAGGGGCTGGCGCTCCCCAAGGCCCTGACCCGGTTCGGGCTCGAGTGGAACTGGGACGGGCGTCCCGCCCTGCTTCAAAGCCGGGCTATCGACGACAGCGGTTATGTGCAACCGACCCTCGGCCAGCTCAGGGCTGTTCGCGGGATCAACTCCATCTACCACAACAATTCGATTCACACTTGGCAGCTCACACCCAATGGTGAGGTCAAGAATGTTCAGATTGGTTAAGTTTCTCCTGTTGGGCGTGATTGGCTTGGCGATGTCCGAGGCCGCCGTGAGTGGCGGAGTCGGTCACTATGGCTTTGGCGCACTGGCGACGCCCTCGGAAATCGCCGGTTGGGACATCGACGTCAGGCCCGACGGCAGTGGTCTTCCGCCCGGCAGCGGGTCAGTGCTGGAAGGGGAGCAGCTGTTCGAACAGAAGTGCGCAGTCTGCCATGGGACATTCGGTGAGGGCGAGGGACGATGGCCTGTGCTCGCGGGTGGAAATGACACGCTCTCCGAGGACAGGCCGGAAAAGACGGTGGGCAGCTACTGGTCCTACGCCTCGACCTTGTGGGACTACATCCATCGCGCCATGCCCTTTTTCAACCCGCAGTCGCTCTCGGATGACGAGGTCTACGCCCTAACTGCCTACGTGCTGTATCTCAATGACATCGTCGATGATTCATTTGTACTCAGTCAGGAGAATCTTGCGGCCGTCGAAATGCCGAATCGGTTCGGATTCATTCCCGATGACCGCCCGGACGTGAACAACATCGCCTGCATGGAGAATTGCATCGACCCGGCGTCGATAGCGATTGCTTGGGATTCCACCGAACTCGGCGTGACGCCGGTGGAGCATTTTCGGCCCAACGAGGAAAAGCCTGCCGCACCCCCGGCCCAACTGGCGCTCGTCGATACTGCTTCGGGAAAGGAGGTCTACGAGAGAGCATGCTTCGCCTGCCATGGTTCCGGTGTTGCCGGTGCGCCCAAGACCGGCGACAAGGACGCCTGGCTTCAACGCATTCCGCAAGGACGGGCGACTCTGGTGGAACACGCGATTCAGGGCTACCGGGGCAAGGCCGGATACATGCCGCCGCGAGGCGGTAACAGCCAATTGAGCGATGAGGAAGTCGCCGGGGCAGTCGGGTTCATGGTGGAGCAGAGCAAAGCCAAGGACACACAACTGTAATGACGCGCGGGCGAAGCCGCCTGACGGACCGACATCGAGGAGATCATCATGAGAATTCTTTCGGGACCGCGAGGGGCGGTCCTGGTACTCGCGCTTCTGTGCGCGGGGACCGCCCTGAATCGAGAAGCGGGTGCCGGCGCATCGGTTGATGCAGAATCGCTGGCCGAGGGCAAAGCCATCGCCTTCGACCGCAGAAAAGGCAACTGCCTGGCCTGTCACGCCATGGACGATGGTGATTTGCCCGGCAACGTCGCGCCCCCGCTCGTTGGCATGCAGTCACGCTACCCGGACAGCGCCAAGCTGCGTGCGCAGATCTGGGACGCCACCGTTGCCAATCCCAACACCATGATGCCGCCATTCGGACGTCACGGCATCCTGTCTGAAGAGGAAATCGACAAGGTCACCGAGTACATCCATTCGCTCTGAGGTGAGACAGATGCACGAACTGAATTCAAAGCGACGAACCTTCTTGAAGGGCATGCTCGCAAACGGCGCGATCAGCGCTCTCGTGGGAGCCGGGCTCCTGACACCCCGACAACTGCTGGCGGCCTGGCCGGAGGCGGCATTCACCTCCGACAGTCTCGACGGGGCAGTCCAGGCGCTCTATTCCTCTGGAGATATGGAAGAGAGCGACCGCGTAAGGCTGAAGGTGCCGGAAATTGCGGAGAACGGTGCAGTGGTCCCGGTCCGCGTGGAAACCGATCTGGAGAACGTCGAATCCATTAGTATCGTGGTAGCGGAGAACCCGTCCCCGCTGGCCGCGATGTTCGAGTTGACCCCACGCTCGATCCCGAATGTGTCCACCCGGGTCAAGATGGGTAAGACCTCACAAGTTCTGGCCGTCGTGAAAGCTGACGGCAGGCTCTACAGCACTCAGAGCGAGGTCAAGGTTACCATCGGCGGATGTGGCGGATAACAGCGAGGCACAGCAAATGGCAGGCAGTATCAAGATTCGTGCGAAAGACAAGGGCGAGCATGTCGAAGTCAAGACTTTGATGAGCCACGCTATGGAGACGGGCACTCGTAAGGACAGCAAGACCGGCGATCTGATTCCCGCTCACTACATTCGGGAAGTGACCATCGAAGCGAATGGCGAGGTGGTCATTCGGGCGAACTGGGGCCCGGCGGTATCCAAGAATCCCTACCTTTCCGTGGCGTTCACCGGGGCATCGCGGGGCGACACGGTGAAAGTGAGCTGGGTGGATAACAAGGGTGAGTCGGCCACGCAGGAAGCGGAGATCAAGTGACGCGAGTGTCTTCCGGGGCTCTCGGCAAACGCAGAATTTGGCCTCCCTGGCTTTCTCAGTGAACGAGAAGGGGAAAGCGCGGAATTCACTTTTCACTTCTCTGTCGGAACCAACATGGTGCCGTGTCGATTCCGGTCGCACGGCCACGTGCTGCAGGGAATCTCAAAATTCGCAAGAATTTCTGGAACCCGAGGAAAACTTTATGAAAACGATGGCGACCACCATCACCGGATGTCTGCTCGTGCTCGCTGCGGGTTTCGCGCTGGCATCCCCGGAAGACGACCGCATGGCCTTCAGAGCCTATTTCGAAAAGCGGTTTCCGACAGTGCCGGTGAAGAGCTACGTAGACGGTGTCTACGCGGTCGATGA
>JBFGYN010000389.1:0-4045 GCA_041587415.1 Candidatus Competibacterales bacterium
ACCACCTGCGAGCTAGCCGAAGGCCGCCCTGGTGAAATATCCGGGGTAGCCTGGGCGTTGCCATGGCGTCACTGGCTAACATAAACACAACTCCCTGTTTTGCCTGACGTAATGCCCCAAGTCAGAGCATCCTCGCGGAAAGTTGGGGCTCGCCCAAAACGTTGCGTGGGTTCGCGCTGTGAGGCTGCCGGAATGGAGCACAATGCGTTTGTCGGCCGAAGCCGCTGCGTGGTGGGTTCGTGATTTCCGGGCGCCCCGCACTAGTCTGTCACGTTGATCATCCAGGGCACACCGAATCGATCAGCCACCATGCCGAAGCGCCTCGACCAAAACGTCTTGGCCAACGGCATCTGTACCTGCCCACCATCGGACAAAGCGCTGAACAGGCGCTCGGCTTCCACCTCGTCGGGCAAGGAAATCGACAGCGCAAAACCCTGAAAGTCCTGACGTCCACTGCAGCGGCCATCGCTTGCCATGACCGTGGTTTCCCCGATGCGTAAGCTCGCATGCATCACTTTCTCTTCCGCAGCGGGCCCACACATGTCCGGATCAGGACTGTCTTTGAATCGTTGCAGCATCGCCACTTCGGCACCGAGCGCGGTGCGGTAGAACTCCAGCGCCTCCTCGCACCGGCCTTCGAAGCACAAGTACGCTTCAATCTGCATCGGTATTTTCTCCTTTTCAAATACTGGGTGACTCGCGTTCGGATTCGTCGTTGGAACACGGCTGCCGGCGCAACTCGAACGCGAACAAACGACCACGACGATACACCGTCACGGGGTGGGCCGTTGCCTCGCTGAAAGGACCCGCGACACGCTGGCGGGATGTTTTCGGCGTGTGGCACCGCTCCAATCAGAAGTATTGGCAATGATCTGCCTTGGTCGCCTTTTCTTCCAGAAACCACAGTGAATCGACGATTCCATCCGCTTCCGGTATGAGCTGGGACTCTTCCACACCGAATGTCGCCGCCGCGAGTGCACAACCGTAAAACCGGGCACTGCCGGTACCTCTAACGAGCTTTATGAACTCGTGTATCTCCACCGGATCACCGTCACGGCGCACTCTGTCCTTGAACCACGCCTCCTCCGCCGCGTGCTGGCGATCGATTTTGACTGCCCTCGCGCCCTCAACCGTCAGCACCCGCACAGCCCAGAGCACAAAGAGCATATCCACTTCGACGCCCGCCTTTGCCGCCACGTACGCGAACGTCAACGGCGTGTAAAGCCGATCATAGGCGTCGTCTCGAATGACAATTGCCAAACGCTTCATGACAGTTTCCTCCAATCGACCCGGCGACAACCCCTTTCGTCGTAACAATCGGACAAGCTATCAGCTCGGGTGCCCAGGAAATGGCTTGGAGCGAGCCGATGGTTTGGCGCCGCGTGTCGAATCTTGCGTCGCTATTCGAGGATCCGTTCCCGTGGTTGCGGATGAGTAGTTATGGTGTAGGCGATCCAGCGTCATCGCGCCACTTCTGGCGGCACCCATTTCTCGATCGAACGGTAGCAATCGATCAGCCGTTGCTGCCAAATTTCCGTTGCGGGCCAAAACGGGTGCGCAGTGTTGTCACTGGCTCGTGAGTGGGATGATGTCTAGTAGCCAAGCAGGAAATTTCGCCGTCGAGCGACGTTTTGGTGCGAGGCGTGAACCTGTTTGGCCGGAAACGTCCGAACCTCTTTCTTGGCATGCCATCGGCATCACTCGCTCGCGCGAGCAAGTCGAGGTAAGCGGCCAGTTTGTCAATGCAGGGAACGTGCGTATCCGTGAACGTTTTTCCGTAGACCGCGGTCACCGCGAAGGTCGATTCACCGTCAGCAGTTTCCAAAAATCGGGATCATCCTGTGGCCGGGCCCAGCTTGACAAGGACAATGCGAGCAAGCCTTGAAATCGAAATCGAAGCGAAACATCCTTGCTCGCGACAGGGGGCAGTTTTCGATAATTCGAGGCGCACGTGGCTTCGTCTTTGACGTATTGCGTGCCGACCGATCGCTGCGACCAGGGGCGGCTGCCGGGGCTACACGCCACCCCGTGCGGAGTTCATCAGCTAGTGCCCGACCCGAAATTTCGCGGCCAGCCGAATGCAGGAGGAAGCCAATGCGCGAGAGCGACTACCAGGCAGTGCTCGCGAAGATCCTATCCGAGGTACGCCCGCTGGCAGGGGGCGGCCGCGTCGCGGCTTACATTCCGGCCCTGGCAAGGGTGCCCATCGAGCGATTCGGGATGGCCGTGCGCACGGTGCAGGGCAGCAAATGGACGGAAGCTGACGGTACCGAGCCCTTCTCCATTCAAAGCATCTCCAAGCTGTTCACTCTGACGCTAGCCATGCGCCTCGTTGGCGACCGCCTTTGGGAGCGCATCGGGCGCGAGCCCTCGGGTAATCCCTTCAACTCCCTGGTGCAACTCGAGCGCGAACAAGGCGTGCCTCGCAACCCGTTCATCAATGCGGGGGCGCTGAGCGTCGCGGACTTCCTACTGAGTGCGACCCAGGATGCCAAGTCTGAAATCGTAGCGTTCGTCTCCGAGCTGTGCGGCGAGTCCGTCGCCTTCGACACTGAGGTAGCCGCATCGGAGCGTGCCTGGGGCTACCGTAACGCCGCGCTCGCAAACTTCATCAAAAGCTTCGGGCGCATGGACAACGACGTGGATGCGGTGCTCGACATCTACTTCCATCAGTGCTCGCTGGCCATGAGCTGCGCCCAACTCGCGACCGCCGTTGGCTTCCTTGCCAACGGCGGCGTAGACCCGCGCACCGGCGAGCGGGTGGTGAGCGACCGCCAGGCACGGCGAATCAATGCCCTCATGCTCACCTGTGGCCTCTACGACGCGGCCGGTGAGTTTGCCTTCAGCGTCGGTATTCCTGCAAAGAGTGGGGTCGGCGGCGGCATCGTCGCGGTCGTGCCAGGACACCTTGGGGTGTGTGCCTGGTCACCTGGTCTAGATGAGAACGGGAACTCCCTCGCGGCCACTCGCGCCCTGGAGCTGTTTACCGCGCGAACAGGTCTCTCCGTATTCTGAGTCACCGACGGCGCGTGCTGGGTCTGACGACCGACGCGGTGTTAGATGCCAGCGTATTTGGAGAGCACTTCAGGCAATTTGTGCCGCATGTGCAGCGCTAGCCCCAGGGCAGCCATGCGGTTGCTGTCGCGGCCGAGGATGGTCTGCGACATCGGCAGAAAGACCTGCTCCTCGTAGCGGGCGTGACCTTGGTAGGCGCGCACCAGCTTCTGCACTGCGGCCTCATCCACGGAACTATCCTGCCCCTTGGCGGCCGCCTTCAGACCCGGTTCGAGCTTGGACCACTGTGCTTCGATCTCTCGATGCTCGAGTGTCAGCCGATCAACGATCGTGCTCACCCGTTCGCGCTCCTCGCCCGCCTTGGCGCTCGCAAGCACCGCGGGAAAGAGTTCACTTTCCTCCTCCGCATGGTGCTCGAAGACCGCCGCGCGAAAGAATGCGAGCGTTTCGGAGGCGATGCGCCGAGCAAGTGCCGCGTGTTCCAGCAACGCCGGCAGACGCGCCAGAGCGTCCAGATGAGACAGGATTCCCGTGTGGCAATCGGAGAACTCGGTCAGCGGGCTATTCGGTGACGCGTCCGGCGTCTTCCCGGGGGTGCTCACGATCAATCTCCGGGGCGATACGTGTAAGCAGTATAAATGCGGGCTTCCGCCGATCAATAGGCGTTTCTCGCTCCGTCATCGGTGTGATAACCCGGCAGTCATAGCAATCTTCGAGACAACATCGCTCCTGGCGCCGACGGTAAGGCGCGAACGAAAGCTCACTTGCGCAAGCTTGCGCGCTCTCGAAAATTCGGCGACCGATTCGCCGCCTACGCCCCTACCGCGCTGGAGCCGTACTCGCCGGGGATCCGGCGCCTACGGTTCAGGGCGTGGCTTTGTTGTCCGAGGTGGCCTGCGGGAAAATACGGAATCGTCCGATTGCCAGTGCGTTCACCCGTACGGCAGCCCGCTATGGGTGAGCGGCGCCTCTGGCGGTCAAGCAGGATCGCCGCCGCTCGCCAATAGCCGCAGCAGCGTCGCCTCGTCGA
>JBFGYN010000390.1:0-4040 GCA_041587415.1 Candidatus Competibacterales bacterium
CGGCACTGTGGTCCAGCTGAATGCGTCATCCTTCCCTTTAGTAGGCCCTGACACTTTGACTAGCCCTGATCCGATTGCTTATGTGTTGGATTGATTTGTGATTGAATGAAGCAATTTCATTTCAATCCCTGACCTATTACATGAATTTTCTTGATTGTTTCTCTGGAATAATGCCGACGTTTGCGATCCCACAGGCAACCTGCCCAGTGAATGCGAGGTCCCGTGAAGGGACGCAGCCTTGACGCCCATATTTGAGAGGCCGCCGGGTCTCGCGACCCGGCGGCCCCATCACGTCACTCTTCGAGACTCAATCTCGCCTCGAACGCAGGTCGGGTCGTCCGCTCACAGCACCAGTCGAAACGACGGCTTGGTCAACGCAGTCGGCGATCCGCCCGAGCAGAGGCCAAACACGTTATTGGACGTCAGCGTGATGTTCTGTCCAGCCTGGACCGAAATGCCTTTGATGGCCTGATCGCGCGCGCCCAATTCGACATTGCCCGCCGCGACAACCTGCAACCCGTTGATCTTCATGCTCGACGAGAAATGAACGCTGGCCATGGAGTAGATCTGCACCCCACCGCCCGGCGCACAATCGTCCATGTCGCCAAGCTGAACATTGGCCGCGAAGGTGATATTCTGGTAATCGAGTGGTTTCGAGCCGTTGCCCACCGCAGTCGACGCTAACACGACGTTGTTCAGGACCGCACTCGAACCAACATGAATCCTGCAATCGGCGACAATCACGATATCGGTCAGCACGATGCTGCTCGGAATGTTGTAGGTTTCGTTCCAGTTGCAGTTGATCTTCAAGATTTCCTTTGCGCCCCTGTCGATGGGAATATCGGTGAACTGCAGGTCGGTAGACGCCACCGCGTCAAGCGTCGACGTTTCAGACCCATCCAACGGAGCCGAAAGTGACGCGTCCAGCGAGGACGCCGAGTTCAGCGTAGAGGTCCCTCCGCTCTCCGACACCACTGTCATTTCATTCAGGTCGGACGAGTTTAGTCCGTCGACGGTGTAGTCGATGTCATAGGTCTTCGCATCTCCGACGACATAGTCCGGAACGACTGCTACCTCGCCGGTATCGAGCTCTGGATGCCAGAGCGTATAGATGATGTTCGCCAGGTCATCGACCATGGCGAAGTTGTAGGAATTGGCCATCAATGCATCCGAGAGGCCCGGGTTGGATGTCATTCCACCGGCGGGAATGCTCAGCATGGTTTCTGGGTAAGGCATGCTGACGTTGGTGCCGAGTTCGAAGAAATTGTTGTTCTGCATATCGACGCCCTCCTCGCCATGAACGCAGATATTCTCGACGAAGTCGTTGTTGGAGGAAATGTTGACAATCTGCCGGGCGAACAGTCCATCGTTCAGGCAAGGCGGAACGAAACGCTGCGCGACCGCTTCGGCCGCGATGTTGTTCCACGCGCTCAGTCCGAGAATACGCAGGAAGTTGAGAGAAACTTCGTTGCCGTTCTCGACCGAACGGTGAAGCTTGACGCGTACGGCATCCGCCGGGAGCGCTCCCACATCGAGGGTTCGCGTCTCCGCATCCCACACGCCGAACTCGATATCCTCGAGGCGCAGGACATCCCCATGGACATCGCTAGGCATATTCGTGTCGGCATAGATCAATGCGGATACCCTAGCTGTGACTTCATTCGGCAGGTCCATCGAGGCGGCGAGCGCCGCTGAATCAGCGGTTGCCTGTAATCCCGTCTTGATGCGGAAACCGTCTGTCGCGTCGACCGCGAGGCCGCATATCCCTACAAACAGGGCAAACGCGAAGAGCCCGAATACAGTTCCTCCGCCTGTTTCGTCGTTCTGAAACGCCAACACACGCTTCTGCATGTCCATCTTACCACCCTCGCAACTTCACCGAGCACTACTGAGACAACGTTGATGAACAGCGTAATCAACTTTTCAGCGAATTCTAGTTCTGACATAAAACTGACAAATTTACGCCTGATTTAAAAAGTTGTTTATTGTGAGGGATTTACAACGAAAACGGGTGGAAAATACTGGTCGAGTACTTATTTAAATAAGCACACCTTAAGCGATATTTCCTCCGCTTACTCTCGCTATGCGCGAAACCGCTCCACGTTTTGTTCTACTGAACGCCGAGGTCCAGCGCCCTAATGAAAAGTGATTCGCCGAATCTCGAGTAGGTTGTGCCAGCCTTGCGCGACCTGGCCGACATTCCCCAGTCGGCCAACTTGTCACCAGCGAAGTGCTTCGCGATTTTGGAGTGGCCACCTATCATACAGACACCGTTGCTGTAGGTGGATCGATCGAACATTGATCTGGCCAAGTATTCCGGGAAGCCTTGGCGTGGCAGCGCCCCCTCGGCCATCTGGAATACAGCTTGGCGCGGCGTAGTGCACCAACCGTGTTCCGGTCACGATCAGCGGATCGCGCTGCGAGGTCACCGACCACCATTCGATCTCGACGGGCGGCGCCAGCATTCTGATGGAGGCGGCCAAGTTGCGGGCCAAGGCGTGCATATGGAGCGGGGCGGCGTTTCGCGATGGAGCAGTGGCCCGCCGTCCGAACTGATCGACAAGTCTCGAACCACGAACTTGACAGATCAGTCGAATGGGAGCCGAAACCTTTGGATTCCGCGTCACCCGTCCCATTCGTCGCCAAACCTCCAAATCCGTCGTTGCCAATATCTCGAATGTAAATGATGTTCATGCATCAATTTTGCGAGAAATGACCGGCAGATTTGGGAATCCAAGCGAATTCATAGAATTTTTTATTCTAACGGTTGAGGCTCGGCGACGCGGACCGCGATTCAGTGAGATAAATGCCCCGGCTGATCCCGCAGCCGGGGCATCGTTCGCGTCGGGCTGTGGCGCAAAGGCCGGCCTGTCACAGGTTCAGCTGATACCCCACGGGCACGAAGCGGAAACCCTTGGCTTTCGGCTCCAGGTAGCCGACCGCCGGGGGCGGCATGTGGTAGCCGATGAACGGGATGCGGTCTGCGGCGATCATGCCCAGCACGGCCTTCCGCGCCGCCACCGCCATCTCCTTGTCCATGTCGAAGACCACGTGCCAGTCCGGGCGCTGCAGCGACATCACATAATGATTGCACACATCGCCCAGCACCAGCAGCCGCTTGCCGGCGCTTTCCACATGATACGAGGTATGCCCCGGCGTATGGCCGTTCGAAGCCACCGCCGTGATGCCGGAGGCGACGCTGTCGCCATCCTTGATGAAACGGGTTTTCGGCGCATGCGGCACCACGTTGCTCTGCACCACCGCTGCGCCCTTGCCCAGCTGCTCGTGCGACACCAGGTCCGGGTTCGACCAGAAGTCGTACTCGTTGGCCGCCATCACGTAGCTGGCGTTCGGGAAGGCGGCGCTGCCATCCTCCATCAGCCCGCCCATGTGGTCGCGGTGGAAATGAGTCATGGCCACCAAGTCGACCTGCTCCGGCGCAATCCCGGCCCCGGCCAGCAATTCCCGCAGCTGCCCGGCGGTCGGCCGCGGGACGAACCCGTTTCCGCCGTTGCCGGTGTCGAACAGGACCACCTGATCGCCGGTATTGACCACGGTCACGGTGAAGGTGATCTCCATCCTGCCGACCGGCAGGAAATTCTCCGCCGCCAGCGCCGCCACGTCCTCCGCCGACGCGTTTGCCCCGAAGATCGGCTGCGGTCCGTCCAGCTGAATCGCCCCGTCCAGGATGGTGGTCACCTCGAAGTCGCCGAGCCCGAAGCGGTAGAGCGTCGGGCGGCTCACCCCCTGCTTCGGCGCGGCGGCGAGGCTGGCGACAGGGGCACCAATGGCGGCGGCTCCGGTCAGGGCTGTGCCCTTCAGCAGGGCGCGGCGGTCGAGCTTGCTGGTCACTGTCATCTGGCATCCTCCCTGGTGCAAATTCATTGCAGGAAAGGATGCGCCGTTTGCGCAGATCGGAAAGTCATTGCGCTTGGTCAATCCGGTATTTTAGCGCTTTCCGCTTCCGCCTCGCGGAAAACCCGGCTGATACCGTGCCGGGTCTTGTCCCAGTAGTAGGGCGCCCAGACCATCTCGGCGAC
>JBFGYN010000391.1:0-4020 GCA_041587415.1 Candidatus Competibacterales bacterium
GCCTGCGGCGTGAGCAGCGCGAACCTGAACCCCTACGTTCCGCAGAACTGTCGCTCGTAATAGCGAGCCAGTCGCCCTAGAATGAAGCGAACAACAGCCGCGCCCCCGGTACGGGGGCGCGGCTGCTTCATGTTAGGCGTTAGCGATCCGCATCTGCCTCGCCCCACCAACCGGGGTACCGTCCGTAAAGTAACCTTCGCCGCGCTTTCCCTAGTCCTGGCGGCATTGATTCTGACGCCGATTCACGACCTGGTTCCCTGGGTGACGTATCGCTACGATCAGAAGCGCTTCGTAGAAGTCTCGCTACTGGCTCTAGCATTGGCCGCAATCGCATGCTCCCCATTCGTATCCGGCCAAATAACGAATCTTTACAAGGAATTCCCACTGCCCGCCCGCAGATGCTTCGCGATCATCGTTCTGATCGGTCTCGTCTCCTCGTCCCTCGCCGAGTCTCCGCGGCATGCGTATTCGGAACTGTCGCTGTTCATGGCGCTCTTCGCTCTGGCGCTGCTTCTCGCCCTGGCATTTCGGCACTGGGGTGAACAGGGCCTGCTGGTGTGCGCTTGGCTGCTCGTGGCGGGCACACTCGTGTACCTGACACAGTTTCTTGCCGGTGTCGCCGGCGCACTCATCCAGGCCCGCCCGCTCGATCCCGCAGAAGTCGCACCGGGCTATTCGAATATTCGATTCTTGAATCAGTGGCTAACCTGGGCGATCCCATTGCTCGCCGTACCGCTCATGGTGAATTCTCCTTCCAACAGGATATTTCGAGCATTGACCTTCATTACTCTGGCCGGAGCATGGTTCATGCTGTTCGGAACACGGGCGCGCGGATCGATGCTCGGTCTAACGGTTGCATACGCGACCGCGTGGCTGCTGTTTCATGGACCTGGGCGGCAAACTGCGCTGTTGCAGATTCGGGCGCTGTTAGCGGGGCTTGCAGCGTTCATCGTTCTCTACAAGTTCTTGCCATATGTTCTTGGAATCGAACAGGCATTTTTCCCCAGATTAGAGACAGCGATGACGACGAGCGGACGAACCGAGCTTTGGAACGATGCGATCAATTTGATTGCGAGCAGTCCGTTGCTTGGCATCGGACCCCAACACTTTGCATGGTATCCCAATATTCTTGCACACCCCCACAACGCGTTGCTCCAAATCGCCTGCGAGTGGGGCATCCCCGTTGCGGCCATCTCGACAGGCCTCGCAGCCTGGGGCGCGATTCGGTGGAGTGTGCGGTTGGCGCAGACTAAAACGGCGCACGAGATAATCGTGGTGCGCGTCGCACTGACGGCATCGTTGGCAGCAGCCGCCGTTCACTCCATGTTGAGCGGCATCCTGGTGATGCCTCTCAGCCAGTTGTTTCTCGTGCTCGTGGTGGGCGCGATGGTGGGGCTTTACGGCAGACTCGACGGCAACGGGGCGGATGTCGTCGGGTCGGCGTACGTGCCGACCCGTGTCGGAGCGCTGGCGACAATGGCCCTACTTCTCGGATCTTTGGCTCCGGATGCGCTGAATCGTCTGGAAGATCAATGGCAGTATCAGGAGCGCTCCGTCGTGACGGTCGGACCCCGCATGTGGCAACACGGCGGCATTCCACACTGAGAACGAAGTCACCCGAATAGTACCTGGGGTCGCATCAGTGCAAGCAATATTGTTCCGTTAAGTCAATTATTTACCGCGAATTCTCAGGCTTGGTGCCTCGATGACCGCCGTGCTGGTGCCCTTGCGGCGCTGGATCGCCCGGCGGCCTGCGCGATCACTCGCGAACCCCACGCGGAGATCCGGGCTCGCGCAACCTGACAGTCCCTGCGTCAACCGGATCGCGCGCAGGGGGGCAGCTGGGTAGCGGGGCGCGAAGTTCCTCGCGAAGATGTAACTGTACCCATGAAGCATTTCCGAGCAAGCTCGCCCCTTGCCGATTGCGGCTGCCCCGCATCGCGATGACTTGGCTTGTAATTTGCGTGAACCATTGGGTGTTAAAATTATCGACACATGGGTGACACATAGGCGGGTTGCCGTGGTAGCCGGCGATCAATGTGAGTTTGTCCGACCGGCACCTCGATTGCCCACCCGGTAGTGAAGCCAGACCACCCGAGAGCACAGCGGGACCTAGACACCATGGCCGTACCAAGAACCGAAACAAGCGTCGCTCAGCCGCTCAATGGCCTCGCCAGGTCGTTGATTCGGCACGGACTACTGGGCGAAGGAATGGCGCGTGATGCGGTCGAGGCCGCTCGCCGCGAGGATATGGCGTTTACCACCTACCTCGTCGACAAGAAACTCGTCGCAGCCATGGATCTGGCGCGCGCTGCGTCGCGCGATTTCAGCGTGCCGCTGTTCGACTTGAGTGCACTCGAACGCGATTCCATTCCCAAGGATCTCGTCAGCGACCGGCTGATTCAAAAGCATCGAGCGCTGCCGGTTTTCCGTCGTGGGAATCGATTGTTCGTGGCGCTCTCCGACCCGACCAACCTGCGTGCGCTGGAAGAGATCAAGTTTGCCAGCGGCATTCACACCGAGGCGGTGATCGTACCGGACGACCAGCTCGGTGGCACGATCGATGGCGCTCTGGATTCGGCGCGCGAACTGGGCGGCATGCTGGACGAGGATCTGGACAACATCGATGTGTCCGGCGCCGAGGACGAGCAGGCGGCCAAGGCGTCCGAATCCGAGATCGACGACACCCCGGTCGTCCGCTTCGTCAACCGCGTGATGCTCGACGCCATCAACAAGGGTGCGTCGGACATTCACTTCGAACCCTACGAGAAGTTTTTCAGAATCCGGTTTCGGCAGGACGGCATCCTGCACGAAATCGCCCGCCCCCCGACAAACATCATGACGCGTGTCATCGCGCGCTTGAAAGTCATGTCGAACATGGACATCGCCGAGCGGCGCGTTCCTCAGGACGGGCGAATCAAGATGAATCTGTCCAGAAAACGCGCCATCGACTTCCGCGTCAATACTCTGCCGACCCTCTACGGCGAGAAGGTCGTGCTGCGCATACTCGACCCGAGCAGCGCCATGCTGGGCATCGAATCCTTGGGTTACGAAGAGGACCAGAAAGAACTGTTCGTATCGTCCGTGCACAAGCCCCAGGGCATGGTGCTGGTCACCGGACCAACGGGCAGTGGTAAGACGGTCTCTTTGTACACCGCGCTGAACATTCTCAATACAAGCGAGCGCAACATTTCGACCGCGGAGGATCCGGTCGAGATACAGTTGGGCGGCGTGAATCAGGTCAATGTGAACGAGAAAACTGGCCTGACCTTTGCCGCGGCCCTCAGGGCCTTCCTGCGCCAAGACCCGGACGTGATCATGGTCGGTGAGGTTCGGGACTTGGAGACCGCTGAAATTGCGGTAAAAGCCGCCCAGACCGGGCACATGGTTCTGTCGACGCTGCACACGAACGACGCGCCGCAAACCCTGACTCGTCTTGCGAACATGGGTGTCCCCCCTTACAACATCGCTTCCTCTGTCGTGCTGATCATCGCCCAGCGGCTGGCGCGACGCCTTTGCGAATACTGCAGGATGCTCGAGGATGGTGTTCCGCACGAAGAACTTCGAAAACAGGGTTTTACCGAGGAGGACCTGGCGACGGGATTTGATCTTTACAGACCCGTGGGATGCGACAAGTGCACGGGCGGCTACAAGGGGCGCTTGGGTATCTATCAAGTCATGCCGGTCTCGGACGAGATGGGCCGGATCATCATGTCGGGAGGGAATTCCATACAACTTGCCGATCAAGCGAGGGAGGAAGGCGTTCGCGATTTGCGCCGGTCCGGCCTCATGAAGGTCATGCAAGGCCACACGAGCTTAGAAGAAATCAACCGGGTGACGAAGGACTAATCGTGGCAAAAGCACAGCAAGCAGAGGCTGATCTTGTCTTCCTGTGGGAAGGCAAGGACAAGCGTGGGAAGAAGGTCAAAGGCGAATTGCGAGGTCCCGATCGGGACCTCATAAAGGTTGAGCTGCGCCGTCAAGGCATTCTTGCCTCGAAGGTAAGGAAGAAGCCCAAAC
>JBFGYN010000392.1:0-4007 GCA_041587415.1 Candidatus Competibacterales bacterium
AGCCAGCCGTAGGTCTCCACGGCCTTCTGAGCGACGGCGAGCTGGGCACGTGCCACGTCCACCGCCCGTCTGTTGGCGTCGATCGTTTGCTTGGAAATGGCACCGGGGTCCTGTTTGTAGACATTGTCGCTGCGGGTGAAGTCCGCCTCCGCCTTGGTGAGATTGGCGCGGACGACGTCCAGCTCCGCCGCGTAGTCCCGTGCATCGATCCTCGCCATGACCTGGCCCTTCTCCACGAAATCGCCTTCGCGGACCAGAAACTCGGTAATTCGGCCGGCCACCTCAAACCCCATCTCGGCATTTTGAGTAGCTCGAATGGTGCCCGGATACTCGCGTGTACTGGCTGCTTCGACGGCACCGATTTCTTGGATCTTGATCGGACGCACGACCTCCACGGCCTCGGGCGGTGGCTCCTTACAACCGACAATGAGGCTGGAAAAGAGCGCAACGAACAAGAGCTGCAATCGCACGGGTGTAGTGCAGCCAGACCGACGAATGAACGGTAATGAAGGGCACGGCATGGCGGGCTCCAGGTATTGAGTGAATCGCAGAATGGAAGCTTTCCTGGCTTTCTGAGCGAACGAGAGACGTGTTGGTCGAACTACCAATCTGGCTGCCGCCACTGCTCGTCCGGTACCGCATCCACTTGGGCTGGCACGCTCCCGGTATCCAGGAGGCGCCCCCAATCGGTTCGATCGCGCATCGCTCCGAGCGTGTCCAGGTTGACGAAATCGTCGTCACCGCGTAGCTCCCAACCGCCGCCCAGCGCCTTGTACAGCGCAATCAGGTTTCCGACGATTTCACCCCGGGCGGCCGTCAGAGCGTCCTGCTGCGCTAGCAGCAGTTCCTGCGTATTCAGCACCCGCGTGTAATCGGCGCTACCGTCGCGGTACTGAATCAAAGCCAGGTCAACGGACCGCCGCGCTGCATTCACGCTATCTTCCAGCAAATCCGCCTCCTGCCGGCGCTTGAGGAAGCCGATCATGGCGTCCTCGGACTCTCGTGCGGCCTGTAGCGTCGTGTCCTGATAATTCACGAGAGCCTGTTGGAAACGTGCGTCCTGGACGCGCACTTGATTCTTGATTCGGCCGTAGTTGAGGAAATTCCATTGCAAAGAGGGCCCCGCCTGAAAGAAAACGCTGTCGGTGTCGAGCAGGTCCGTGATATCCCGATTCCCAAGGCTGTCAGCGGCTAGACCAATGCTGCCGAATAGCGTAATGCTTGGGTAAAGGTCCGCCTCGGCAACCCCAATGAGCGAGCCCTGAGCGATGGCCCGCAACTCAGCCTGCCGCACGTCCGGCCGGCGCCTCAGCAAGTCTGCGGGTACGCCAACGACAGCCTCGGCGGGCGGCGTCGGGATGGCTCCCGCGTCACCAATCGTTTCCCGCGCCTGTCCCGGCGGTAAGCCAAGCGCGACGCTCAGCGCGTTCTCGGCCTGTCGCAATCCGATCTCCAACCTGGGGATCGTCGCCTCCGTGTTGCGCAGCAGGGCACGAGCCTGCTGGACGTCGAGCTCCGTGGTGAGACCGTTTCGAAACCGCACATCCGTGATGCGCAGACTGCGCCGCTGGATTTCTACGTTCTGCCGCGCTATCTGCAGGCGCTCCTCGAATGTTCTGATGACGGAATAAATGTTGGCGACGTCTCCGATGAGTGTCACCAGTACGTCGTCGTAGTCTGCGACGCTGGCAAACAGACTTGCATCCGCGGATTCGATACCGCGCCGAAACCGTCCCCAAAAGTCCAGCTCCCAGACGGCATCCGCAGCCAAGCTGTACGCGCGAAACTCCTGTCCACCGTTGATGACGTTGTCACTGATGCGGAAATAGCCGGCCGAACCGCTAGCCGACTGGACTTGCGGATACTGTCCCCCTACGGCGATTCCTAACTGTGCACGCGCCTCGAGGACGCGAATTCCGGCAATTCGCAAAGACAGGTTCTGGGTGTACGCGGCCTCGATGAGCTCCGTCAGCACCGGATCATCAAACACGCTCCACCACGCCCTGTGATCCCCCTCCTCGCTCCGGATCCCCTCATCCGCGTGCTCGATCCAGTTCGTGTTCACCGATAAATTCGGGCGTTCGTATTCGGGTCCGAGCGTGGAGCACCCGCCTAGGACGAGCAACGTGAATATGACCGTCCAAGCTCTCCAGGGGCGACATGAAAAAACCCCGTGAAACGGGTCCTTAGCCGTTAGACACATTCGCTCGTCCCCGCGCGCTGATTTCCTAAATTGCAAGGGTTTGGCACACCGGTGCCTCTATTAACGCTAACGTACCGATGAGCTAATTCTTTGACTGGTGTCAATTGTTGTTGGAATGAACCGAGTCGAAACCGGGGATGAGAAATGCGTCGAGGCAGCGCTGGTGTATGATTCGAACGGCGAGCGCAGAATCAATTTTGATTTGTCGGCCGAAAAGTTAGATACCAGGGATGCTCCACGCCTGCCACGATTGCGACACGTTGAATCGGGTAACCGGAATTGGACCGGGCCATCGAGCGCGCTGCATTTGCTGCAACGCCAGTCTCCTGCGGTTCCCCAAAGGCGGGCTGGACGGAATGCTCGCCTACAATATTGCGGCGCTGATCCTTTTCATTCTGGCCAACGCATTTCCACTCCTCACATTGCGTGTCCAGGGAGTGAGCTCCACGGCCACGCTGATCGAGGCCAGTCACGCACTGTACCTCGACGGGCACGTCCTCCTGGCGTTGGTGGTGTTCATCAACACGGTTCTGGGGCCTGCGGCCGTGATTTTAGCCACCTGCTACGTGGTGGTTGCCGCACGGTGGTTACCCCGGTTGGCTCTGGCGCGTTGGCTGCTGAGCAGAATTGGCCCCATCAACCCGTGGGCGATGCTGGACGTTTTCATGCTCGGCATTCTCGTGTCGGTGGTGAAGCTGCGGGATGTGGCGGAAGTCATCATCGGTCCGGCCCTGTATGCCTTCGTAGTCCTGATTTTCGTCGCCACCGCCGCCACGGCGGCATTCGAGCCTCAACTCGTCTGGGCACGCCTAGACCGTCGCCATGGCTAATCACCAGCACCCCCGCGCCATCGATCACGGGCTGAGCGGTTGTCGTGCCTGCGGACTCCTCGTCCGAACGGGCGCGGCCAAGGTCGGCCGGTGCCCGCGCTGTCACACGACCGTGCGTCCTCGGATCCGCAATAGTCTGCAGTGGACCTGGGCTCTGCTGATTGCCGGCGCAATCTTGTACGTGCCGGCCAACGTCCTGCCCATCATGACTATCCGGTATTTCGGTGCTGGGCAACCCGACACCATCATGAGCGGTGTGGTCTTTCTCCTGACCCACGGGATGTGGCCACTAGCGCTCATCGTGTTCGTCGCGAGCGTCCTGGTTCCGCTGCTGAAACTCTTCACCCTGACCTACCTGTTGCTCAGTGTTCATTGGCGTTCGCGGACGCGGGCGTCGCAACGGACCTGGATCTATCGGGTAACCGAATTCGTGGGGCGATGGTCGATGGTGGATGTGTTCGTGGTGGCAATTTTGTCGGCCCTGGTGCAACTGGGTGGTCTCGTTACGATCGACCCTGGGCCGGGGGCAGTCGCATTCGCTGGCGTGGTCGTGCTGACCATGTTCGCCGCCGGCAAGTTCGATCCGAGATTGATTTGGGACCACGTGGAGGGAGCCCGTGCAGGGGAATGAACCGAAACCCAATCACCTGGAGGACGTTCCAGACGCAGAAATCGTGGAACGTCCGGGCGGGATTTCCTTCGTTTGGATACTGCCCGTCGTTGCGGCACTCGTAGGCGGCTGGCTTCTGTACAAAGCCTACTCGGAAAAGGGACCGGAGGTACTCATTGAGTTCCGGTCGGCGCAGAGCCTGATCGAAGGCAAGACGACGGTGCGTTATCGCGACGTGCAAGTGGGCGTGGTCAAGGAGATCCATTTCTCCAATGACCTCTCACGCGTGCGCGTGCGCGCAGAGCTGAACACGGACATTACGAGCCACCTCACGGAGAACACCCGTTTCTGGGTTGTCCGTCCC
>JBFGYN010000393.1:0-3999 GCA_041587415.1 Candidatus Competibacterales bacterium
AGCGCTGCCGAATTCGGTTTCACGGATTCGAAGTTAGTCGGCGAAAGCATCCCGATCGCGGGAATCGCCGGCGATCAGCAGGCGGCCACGGTCGGCCAGGCCTGCTTCGAGCCGGGAATGTTCAAGAGCACCTACGGCACCGGCTGCTTCGTGCTGCTGAACACGGGCGAAAAGCCCGTCCCATCTCGGAATAGGCTGCTGACGACAATTGCGTACCGAATCGGCGGGCAGACTACCTACGCGATCGAGGGATCGATTTTCATGGCCGGGGCTGCAGTTCAATGGCTGCGAGACGGAATCGGCATTATCAAGTCCGCCGCCGAGACGGAAGCCATTGCAAGTGGGCAGTCCGGCAACAAGGGTGTGTATCTCGTGCCTGCCTTCACCGGATTGGGCGCCCCCCACTGGGACCCGAACGCACGCGGGGCAATTTTTGGGTTAACCCGCGATACGGGGCCGGCTGAGATCGTGCGCGCGACGCTGGAATCCGTTTGTTACCAGACGAGCGATCTTTATCGAGCAATCAGCGATGAAGGCGTAACCCCAATCCAACTCCGTGTCGACGGCGGCATGGTGAAGAACAGCTGGGTAACACAGTTTCTCGCGGACATTCTCGGCGTTCCCGTCGAGCGGCCCGCGGAGACCGAGACCACTGCTCTGGGGGCCGCGTTCCTGGCGGGACTCCAGACTGGCCTATTCGACTCCCCGACCGACCTGTCTCTGCACTGGCGATGCGAGCGGCGATTCGAGCCCATCATGGGCGAGGACGAACGGGAAAGCCTGCTGCACGGGTGGCACAAAGCCATCGCGCGGGTTCGAGAGCAGGAAGCCTGAAAATGACGCTGATGGGAACGTTGCTGGTTTTTCTCGCATGCTCCTCCACGTGCTGTTCCCAAACTCTTAATTGATCAGAGTTTGGGAACAGCACCTTTTCGCGATAGGAACTTATCAATGCAATTGCGCCAGACCAATATCCAACGCCTGAAATCCGACACCTTCGACGTTCTGGTCGTAGGCGGTGGCATCAACGGCGCCGTCTCAGCAGCGGCCCTGTCGGGCAAGGGCGCCCGCGTCGCGCTGATCGACCAGCGGGATTTCGCGGGCTTCACCAGCCAGCACGCCTCCAACCTCGCATGGGGCGGGATCAAGTATCTGGAAAGCTACGATTTTGGGCTCGTTCGCAAGCTTTGCATGAGCCGCAATCAATTGATCCGCAGCTACCCGTCGACCGTCCAGGAAATCCGGTTCCTCACGACGATTCAGAAGGGATTTCGACACCCACTACTGTTCTTGTGGGCAGGCACCTGGCTTTATTGGTTTTTCGGCAACTGCTTCACGCGTATTCCACGGCTTGTACCCAAATCCCGTATGCGGTCCGAGGAATCCATTATCGCGACGGACAATGTGGCGGGCTCTTTCGAATACTCGGACGCCTACCTGCGCGACAACGATTCGCGTTTCGTATTCAACTTCGTTCGGACAGCGATGAACCGCGGCTGTACGGCGGCCAACTACGTGGAGTCCCTCGGCGGACGCCGCGACGGTGATGAGTGGGTCGTCCAAGCACGCGACACGGTGGGCGGTGAGGAATTCGAGATCCACGCCCGGGTTCTCATAAACGCGGCGGGACCGTTCGTCGACGACCACAATCGCCTCACGAAACAGAAAACGGCCCACAAGCACGTCTTCTCGAAGGGTATCCATTTGATCGTCGATCAGTTAACCCCGAACCGACGGGTGCTCGCCTTCTTCGCCGACGACGGCCGATTGTTTTTCGTTATTCCCATGGGCCCGAGCACGTGTATCGGAACCACCGATACGCCGGTGGATTCGCCCCACGTGGAAGTCACCGACGAGGATGTGGAGTTCGTCCTCAGCAACATCAACAAGCGGCTCAGGCTAGCAAGACCCCTCGAGCGCAAGGACGTGATCGGCTATCGCTGCGGGGTGCGGCCGCTGGCGGTCAATCAGGGGCAGATGGGTGGGCGGGATTTTCTACAGCTTTCACGCAAACATGCCGTCGACATCAACCGGGAGGCGGCGCACATCAGTATTTTCGGTGGCAAGCTCACCGACTGCATCAACGTCGGCGACGAAATCTGCGACGCCACCCGAGACTTGGGCGTGCACTTGCCTCATCCCGACTTCCAGTGGTACGGGGAACCGCCCGAGAAAGTTCGTGAAGAGTTCTTCCATCGCGCAAAACGCATGGACCTGGACGCGATGACTCCGCCCACATCCACGGAGCCTCTTTCCATTCGCCTCTGGCGCCGATACGCGGAACACGCCACGGAACTGCTGGAGACGATACGCGAGAATCCGAAGAAGGCCGAACTCTTGATCGAAGGCACCGAATATATACGCTGTGAGCTGGAGCAAGCCGCCAGACGGGAGATGATTACCAAGCTCGAGGACTTCCTGCGCCGACGCTCGAAGATCGAGCTGGTCGTGCGCCGTGAGACCATACGAAACTCGCCAGGCCTGCTCGAAGCCTGCCGGATCCTTTTCGGTGACGAGGCCGAGGCCAAGGCGGCGGAGTACTTCGACGACCACAAGGAGGCGAGCGCCGCGTGACTCAGGTGGCGAACCCCGAATCCTTCCCGTGCAATTTTTCCATCGCGCGGCTGCCGCAAATAGAGTTTGGATCAGGTGCGCTGCGCCGTGTTCCCGAACTGGTGGCGCGTTACGGCAGGCGGGTCCTGATCGTGACCGGCAGTGGCGCACTGGAACGCACCCGACATTGGCAAACCCTGTTGGACGGGCTTTCCTCGCGTGGCCTTGACTGGTCGCAACAGCGGGTCATCGGTGAACCGTCACCACAATTGGTCGACGATGCCGTTACGCGGCACGGCCAGGGCGGTATCGACGTCGTCCTGGGAATCGGCGGCGGCAGTCCCCTGGATGCGGGAAAAGCGATCGCAGCCCTCCTTCGGCCGGGAACGTCCGTTCTCGACCACCTGGAAGGGATAGGTCCCGAACGTCCCTATCTGGGCCCTGCGGTTCCCTTCATCGCCGTTCCAACCACCGCCGGCACCGGAAGTGAAGCAACCAAGAATGCCGTTTTGAGCACCCGAGGTGGGGCGGGATTCAAGAAGTCATTTCGACACGAGCTGCTCATCCCGGTCTACGCCGTAGTGGACCCCGATCTGCTAGCAAGCTGCCCGAAACCGCAAATTGCGGCGAATGCAATAGATGCGCTGACCCAGCTCCTGGAGTCCTACACCTCACTCCGGGCCAATCCGATTACCGATGCGCTTGCTGAATCGGGGATGCGCGCCGTGCGTGAGGGGCTGTTCGACTGGTTCGAGGAGACAGCCCAAGCATCCCAGGGGCGCGCGCGCCTGGCCTATGCCGCACTGGTGTCCGGTATCTGCCTGGCGCAAACAGGCCTAGGCGCCGTTCACGGGCTGGCCTCGCCCCTCGGCGCCTACTTCCCAATACCCCACGGCGTGGTCTGCGGCACCTTGGCAGCAACTGCGACCAGCGTAAATCTGCAGGCATTGCGCGAACGGGACCCAGGCGGTTCCGCTCTTGCCCGCTATGCCCGGGCCGGCGAAATCATCGCCGGTGGTTGCAGCACCGAATCACCGGCCGCCTGCAGCGCTCTGGTCGATGCCCTGCATGGGTGGACTGAACGGTTGGGGATTCCGCGCCTCCGAGAGTATGGGATTTCCCGTTCGGACTTTCCGCGCATCGTTGGCGGCGCACGCGGCAGCAGCATGAAGACCAATCCGATCGACCTGAGCGACGATGAGCTGACGAGCATCCTGTCGGACAGGCTCTGACGCAATGAACATACTTCGGTAGTCGAAGCGCCCACACCGCCGGTTCGTGGGTAAGACAGCTCCTTCTTTCCTGGCCCTGCGCGTCTTAGTCGAGTAGATCAGACATTGCTGGCTTTCACCCTCACAGAACCGGACGTGCGGCGTTACCGCATCCGGCTCTTCCGAGCAGGTAACCCGGTGAGACCGGGAGCCAATTGTCCGCGTGGGTAATGCG
>JBFGYN010000394.1:0-3994 GCA_041587415.1 Candidatus Competibacterales bacterium
GCCGTAGCGACAACTTGAGTGAAGAGCAAGTCAGGGCGAGCGAGAAACCGCCAGGGCCGGGGTAGGCCTTTGGCGGCGGTACACTTCGTACGCCAGAACTGAGCCGCTAAACTGGACATAACCTTCTACCGATCAACCACCCGCGAGCTAGCCAAGGCCGCCCTGGTGCAATATCCGGGTTAGTTCGAATATCGTGCGGGGTCGCACCCGTCCGGGGTTTCTGTCGACCTCTCGGCTCGACCGAGAACGCACCCGCTCGTACCACCCGTTAAAGGGCGGAAGACAGCCGCATCATTTTCGTAGCGAACGCTTTTCTGATGGGGTCGCGGCCCGGGTGCCGGCCCTCTCTGACGACCCATTCGCCGCCGACCATCACGTCGCGGACCGGATTGGAGTTGCCGCTGAATATCCAGCTGTCGAGCACCCCGTCCATAGTCCGGCCCAAGAGACTGGGGTGCTCCCGGTCCAGCACTACGAGATCGGCGCGGAAGCCCTCGGCGATTCGCCCAATGGGCCGCCCCAGGGCCTGCGAGCCGCCGGCCAGCGCCATTTCCAGCAACCGCCGGCCGGTGGAGCGGTTCGGGCCACCCAGCACATTGCGCCGGCCATGCACCAGCCGTTGTCCATACTCGAGCCATCGCAGCTCTTCGACCGGGCTAACCGAGACGTGGCTGTCAGAACCCACTCCGAATCGCCCGCCACACTCGAGGAACTCGGCTGCGTCAAACAGGCCGTCGCCGAGATTGGCCTCCGTGCTGGGGCACAAGCCGACCACGGCGCCACGCCCGGCAATTCCCCGAAGTTCCTCGGAATTTGCATGGGTAGCATGGACCAGACACCAGTCACGGTCGACCGAATGATGTTCCAACAGATACTCGACGGGACGCTGACCAGACCAACGCAAGCACTGGGTCACTTCTTGCGGCTGCTCCGCCACGTGGATGTGCAGTGGACGTACCCCGGCGGCGGCCGAAACCTGGTCCAGCGCCTCGGGGGATACGGCACGCAAGGAGTGCGGAGCGAATCCGAGTGCGCCATTCGGATTCTGCGCAATGGATTTCTCGAGTCGCTCCGTCAGTTTCAGGTACTCGTCAGGCTGTAGCCGAAATCGCTTCTGCCGAGGCTCCATGGCCTGGCCGCCGAACCCGCCCTGGTGGTAGAGCACGGGGAGCAGCGTCATGCCAATTCCGGCTCGTTGCGCCGCAGAATGCACCCTTTGGGCGAGCAAGTCGCGCTCGCTGTAGGCGCGCCCATCGCGATCGTTGTGAAGATAGTGGAATTCGCCCACCGAGGTGTACCCCGATTCGAGCATCTCCAGGTAAAGCTGCGACGCAATGGCCTCGACATCGTCCGGGAGCAGCCGCGACACGAACTCGTACATGATCGCCCGCCACGTCCAGAAGCTGTCTTCGGACTTGCCACCGAACTCGGCAAGCCCGGCGGCGCCCCGTTGAAAGGCGTGAGAATGCAGGTTCGGCACTCCAGGTACGAGCACGCCGGGTACTCGCTCGGCACCCTGCACTTCGGTTACCGGGCCGATCCGCGAGATGCTTCCGCTCGAATCGATCTGGATCTCCAGATCTTGCTTCCACCCGGACGGTAGCAGCACAGTGTCAGCGATCACTCTCTTCACGCTGGCCCCCGCACAACCAGATTCCAACTACTCTACATAATACGCACTGGGAAATTCGAATCGCGTCGGGGGGCGTTCTTGCCGATCGAAACGTGGGACCGTGTGTGGACGAACGCGTCCTTGGCGACAATGGTCGAAGGCGGAGCGGCATACGGAATCGAGCACAAAGCCGCGTTGGCGGTCGCAGGCGGCAGGATCGCCTGGGTCGGCCGCATGGCCGATTTGCCGGATTCAGCGGAACGCTGTGCGCTTGACGTTCACGATGTGGGGGGCGCATGGATCACCCCGGGTCTCATCGACTGTCACACCCATCTGGTCTACGCGGGCAACCGTGCGCACGAATTCGAGCAGCGTCTCCAGGGCGCCAGCTACGAGGACATCGCGCGCAGCGGAGGGGGGATTCTCTCGACGGTGGACGCCGTCCGCCGGGCCTCGGAGCAAGACCTCGTGGACCAATCACTGACCCGCCTCGATACGCTGCTCGCGGAAGGCGTGACCACGATCGAGATCAAGTCCGGCTACGGACTCGACACCCAAACCGAGGTGAAGATGCTGCACGCAGCCCGGGCACTGGCGCGCGTGCGCCCGGTGGACATCGTCACGACATTCCTGGGCGCCCACGCGCTTCCGGAGGAATTCCAGAATCGGCCGGACAGCTACCTGGATAGGCTCTGCGATGAGATGCTACCGGAGTTCCGGGCCCAGTCGCTGGCCAACACCGTCGACGCGTTCTGCGAGGGGATCGGATTCAGCAACCAGCAGGTGGGACGGGTCTTCTCCAAGGCAAGTGAACTCGGGATGCGCGTCAAGTTGCACGCCGATCAACTGAGCGACCGAAATGGCGCCGCGCTGGCCGCGAAATACGGTGCGCTCTCCGCCGACCACCTGGAGTACACGAACGAAGCGGGTGTCGCAGCCATGGCGGCGGCGGGCACGACGGCCGTGTTGCTGCCCGGCGCGTTCTACTTCCTGGGCGAAACCCGACGGCCACCGGTGCACTGGTTCCGCGAGTACGGCGTAGCGATTGCCGTTGCGACCGATTGCAATCCCGGCAGCTCGCCTACCACGTCGCTATTATTGATGCTGAACATGGCCTGCACGCTATTCCGGATGACTCCCGACGAAGCATTGGCCGGCGTGACCCGGCACGCCGCTCGGGCACTTGGCTTGGGTGACAGGGGAACGCTCGAGCGAGGCAAGCGGGCGGATCTGGCCATCTGGAGCATCGCCCATCCGGCAGAGCTCGCCTACCACATTGGTGCGAATCCGTGCCGCGCCGTGATACGCGCCGGTGAAATCGTCAAGACTGTCGAGGTGGTGTGATGGATGTCTACCGTTTCGAGCCCGGCGACGCGCCGCTGCTGGTGAGCATTCCGCACCTGGGCGCACGGCTACCCGCGGAGATGGCGGAGCACATGACGGCCGCCGGGAAGGCCGTCGCGGACACGGACTGGGAGTTGGACCGCCTGTACGACTTCACCGGCACCCTGGCCACCCCGGTAATCTCCGCCATTTTCTCACGCTACGCAATCGACCTGAATCGCCCGCCGGACAACGCGGTGCTCTATCCCGGCCTCGGCGGCACGGGTCTGGTCGCTTTGAACAATTTTCGGAACGAGCCGATCTATCTGCCGGACCGAGCACCCAGCGAGCGGGAGATCGCGGAACGACTTCGAACATACTGGCGCCCGTATCACGACCGATTGCAGGGCGAGCTGAATCGCATCCGGGCGCAGCACGGGTATGCAATCCTGTTCGAATGCCATTCGATTCCATCCCGAGTACCGAAACTGTTCGACGGGCGTCTGACGGACCTCAATCTTGGCACCGCCAGCGGCGCAAGCTGCGCGGGCGAATTGCGCCACGCACTGGTCGAGACGCTCCAAGATCAAACGCGGTACAGCGTGGCGGTCGATGCTCGGTTCAAAGGCGGCTACATCACCAGAAACTACGGGCGTCCGAGCGAGAACTTGCACGCTTTCCAAATGGAGCTGTCGCAGATTACCTACGCCAACCCGGAGCATCCATTTCGGTTCGACGAGTCGCGTGCGGCCCAGGTGCGGCCGATCCTTCGCCGCATGCTCGAGACGGCCGTGGAGTGGAGGCCATGAGCACCTTCACCAGGATTGATCCCAAGCGCGAGATCCGGGCACCGAGAGGCGCCGAAATCTCCGCAAAGAGCTGGCTCACCGAAGCACCGCTTCGAATGCTCATGAACAACCTGGATCGTGAGGTTGCCGAGAAGCCAGACGAGCTAATCGTCTACGGCGGCATTGGAAAGGCTGCGCGCAGCTGGGAATGTTTCGACGCCATCGTTCGAGCGCTGCGGGAGCTGGAGGAAGACGAGACGCTGCTCGTGCA
>JBFGYN010000395.1:0-3980 GCA_041587415.1 Candidatus Competibacterales bacterium
GAGGCACGGCCGTTGGAACCGGCATCAACAGCCACCCGGATTTTCCCAAGCGGTTCGCCGACGCGCTCTCGGACAGAACGGGTATCCGCTTCTCCCCGGCGGCGGATCGTTTCGCGGCAATTTCCAGTCAGGACACGGCCGTCGAGGTGAGCGGCCAGCTTCGCGCGCTTGCGGTCGTGCTCATGAAGATCGGAAACGACTTGAGGTGGATGAACAGCGGCCCTCTTCACGGGCTGTCGGAGATCCAGCTACCCGAGCTCCAGCCCGGCAGCAGCATCATGCCTGGCAAGGTCAACCCGGTCGTGCCGGAATCCGTGACGCAGGTTTGTGCGCAAGTAATCGGTAACGATCTGACCGTCACGATCGGTGGGCAATCCGGAAATTTCCAACTCAACGTGATGTTGCCGGTAATCGCGTACAACCTACTGCAAAGTGTGGCTCTGCTGTCGGGGGCGATGCGACTGCTTGCCGACAAGGCGATCGCTGGCTTCACAGTGAACGAGAGTCACATCCAGTCCAAATTGGATCGAAACCCGATACTCGTGACCGCGCTCAACGACGTGATCGGGTATGAGAAAGGCGCTGCAATTGCCAAGGAGGCCTATCGAAGTTGTCGGCCAATCAAAGACGTGGCGGCCGAAATGTCGGGCCTGTCCACGGCCGAATTGGATCGGCTGCTCGACCCCAAGGCGCTGACCAAGCCCAGCGCCGATTGAGATTGTCCCGGCGGTCGAATTTAGCGATTGGCCGCGCGGAAGCACTGATTCGACCGTGGCTCTGTGCAACGGAAGCCCCGATCTATTCGCGCCGTCGCGCCGCCGCCTTCGCGCCCTCGAGGATCGAAACGCGGTGTGCACGCATGGGTCAGGGCTTCCCGAAGGTCGATAGCTGGCGCAGCACGTAGTGTAGGATGCCCCCGTGCTCGTAGTAGTCCCATTCCTTCGGCGTGTCGATCCTAACCCGCGCATCGAAACGCAATGGTTCTGCCTTGTCGGCAGAATGGGCCAGGACCGCAACGGTGCTGTTCCCGCGAACCAGGCCTTCGATCGTGTAGGTCTCCGTACCGTCGAGCCCGATAGATTCCGCGTTGTCGCCTTTCTCGAACTGGAGCGGTAGGACGCCCATTCCGACCAGATTGGAACGATGGATACGTTCGTAACTCTCCGCGATCACTGCGCGCACGCCGAGCAGGCGGGTACCCTTGGCTGCCCAGTCACGAGATGAACCCGTTCCGTATTCCTTGCCGGCTATCACGACCAGTGGTACACCCTCCGCCTGGTAGCGCATGGCGGCGTCGTAGATGCTCATCTGCTCGCCGCTCGGCAGGTGCCGCGTCCACCCGCCCTCGGTCCCGGGCGCAAGCCGGTTCCTCAGGCGGATATTGGCGAATGTTCCGCGCATCATCACTTGGTGATTGCCGCGCCGGGACCCGTACGAGTTGAAGTCCTTTGGCTCGACGCCCTTGTCCTGCAGATATCGGCTGGCAGGACTGTCCAATGCGATGGCACCCGCCGGTGAAATGTGGTCGGTCGTCACCGAATTCCCCAGCAGCGCCAGGACGCTTGCACGCTCGATGGGCGCGATGGGCGCCGGCGTCGAGCCCATGCCCTCGAAAAACGGGGGCTTTTGGATATACGTCGACTTCGCGTCCCAGCGATACCGATCGCCGTCCGGAACCTGCAGTCCGTTCCAGCGCTCATCGCCATCGAAGACGCTGGCATAGCGGGAACGGAACATTTCCGGATGGATGTTCTTTACCACCGTATCTTGCACCTGGGAGGCGGTGGGCCAGATGTCGCGCAGATAGACCGGCTTCCCGTCGCGGTCCGATCCGAGCGGTTCCGTCTGAATGTCGATGTCCATCGTCCCTGCAATGGCGTAGGCGACCACGAGCGGCGGCGACGCCAGGTAGTTCATCCGCACTTGGGGATGGATGCGACCCTCGAAATTTCGATTTCCGGAGAGGATCGAGACGGTGATCAGATCGCCTTCCTGAATCGCTCTTGCGATCGGGTCGGGAAGTGGGCCGGAATTGCCGATGCACGTGGTACAGCCGTATCCCACGAGGTAAAATCCCAAATTCTCCAATTCCCGAAGTAACCCTGCTGACTTGAGGTACTCCGTAACTACCTTCGAACCGGGCGCGAGACTGGTCTTGACCCAGGGTTTCGCCGTCAATCCACGCTCGTGAGCGTTGCGGGCGAGCAGCCCCGCGGCGACCATCACCGACGGGTTCGACGTGTTGGTGCAGGAGGTGATGGCGGCAATGACGATGGCGCCGTCGCGAAGTATGAAATGCTGTCCTTCGTAATCGACGGTAATGCCCGCCACGTGGGCGGATTCTTCTCCCGCGATGGCCGTATCGCCGCCTTCGTCCTGAAATCTTGCGACCTGCGAATCGCGCGTGGGCCGCCCAGCGCGCTCGTCCTCCAGTGCATGCAGTTCCTCGGAAAACGTGCTCTTTGCAGAGCTTAGGGCGACACGGTCTTGGGGGCGTCGGGGCCCGGCGAGGCAAGGCTCGACATCTCCCAAGTCGAGACTCAGCACGTCGCTGTACTCTGCCTCGGGCGCGTCTGGCTCCTCGAACATGCCCTGCTCCCGCGCGTAGGCTTCCACGAGCTCGATCTGGTGCGCATCCCGACCCGAGAGTTCCAGATAGCGCAGGGTCTCTTTGTCGACCGGGAACAACCCACAGGTCGCGCCGTACTCCGGCGCCATGTTGCCGATCGTTGCCCGGTCCGCCAGTGGTAGATTCGCCAGGCCGGGCCCGAAGAATTCGACGAACTTCCCGACGACGCCGTGGGCGCGGAGCATTTGCGTTATGGTGAGCACCAGATCCGTAGCGGTTGCACCTTCGGCAAGCTTTCCCGTCAGACGAAATCCGACGACTTCCGGGACGAGCATGGTCACGGGTTGTCCGAGCATCCCGGCCTCCGCTTCGATACCGCCGACTCCCCAGCCCAGCACGCCCAGGCCATTGATCATCGTGGTGTGAGAATCGGTTCCCACGAGCGTGTCGGGGTAGGCGAGTAGATGACCGTTTCGTTCCGTCGTGAATACGACGCGAGCGAGATATTCCAGATTGACTTGGTGCACGATTCCCGTGCCGGGAGGGACCACCTTGAAGTCCTGGAAAGCCGTTTGACCCCACCGGAGAAAGGCGTAACGCTCCTGGTTTCGCTCAAACTCGATGCGCGTATTCCGGTCCAATGCCTCCCGGCGTCGGAAGCTGTCGACCTGTACCGAGTGGTCGATGACCAGTTCCGCTGGGGCAAGGGGATTGATGCGGGAGGGGTCCCCCCCCAGTTCCTGCATCGCATCTCGCATCGCAGCCAAGTCGACTATCGCGGGTACGCCAGTGAAGTCTTGCATCACCACTCGGGCTGGCGTGAAGGCGATCTCTCTGTTGGGATCCCCTTTCGGGTTCCAGCTAGCCAGCGCCGCAATATCTTCCTTGTTAACCGACTCGTCATCCTCATGGCGAAGCAGATTTTCCAGAAGTATCTTGATGGTGTAGGGGAGTCGATCCAGGTCGAATTCGGACCCCAGTGCGCTCAGTCGATGTATTTCGTAGGATTGCTTTCCTACGTTCAAAGTCCCGCGTGCGTTGAAGCTGTCAGTCATCTTCCCTCCCGTCCAACCAGTAATGGTGCCGGTTCACCGATATCCCCTCGATGAAGTACTAGCTTAGTTCGACATTGTTCGCGTTGCCGGTTCCTTGACGGAACGAAAGAACCCCGCCGGAATTACTCCCGGCGGGGCGCCAGCTTCACGTGCTGGGGAAACCCTGATCTATTCACGCGGACCGTGTTTCGATCCGCAAGCATCGCAGATGCTAGGCGCCCGGCGCAGCGCCGCAGCCATTCTACGGCCAAGTCGGGAAACGCCGCAGCTGCGCCATTGTGGACGAAACCCCAACGGTGGCGGGCCTTTGCGACCCCGGGGGACGGCGTTGCTCCGCGCTCATTGGCAGTGAGCCA
>JBFGYN010000396.1:0-3975 GCA_041587415.1 Candidatus Competibacterales bacterium
CCAAATGCATCGAAAAATGGTGGCTGTTGCTCGGCCTCTCTTGGCACGTAATCCTAGCGCTTGCCGGGAGCAACAATGCGGCGATTCGGCGCGTGCGGAATTATTCGTGGCTGCTTGATGGTGCCTCGAGAATGAGCCGCGTCAGCGCGAGCGTCAGTCGAGCGCACTCGTGAGATCTGTTTTGGTGAAGTCGTTACCCTTGAAGAGCAAGGGCAGGCCCGTTGCCTTCGATAACGCATAGGCGAAGCAGTCGCCGAAGTTGAGACACGCCGCATGATTGCCCCTTCCGAAGTCGAGGTACGCCTGGCGGGCAATATCTGCATGTTCGCGGGTAACTGCTTCTACGCGGATCTCGGCGCGTGAAATCAAGGCATCGAGTTGTCGGCCTGCCGCGGCGCTGATCTGATTGTCTACGACGATCCCAGCCTCCAGGTAGTTTGCGGCTGAGATCAAGCGCATGTCCGCTTGTGCAATCGCGTCCGCGTAACGCGCCGCATCGTCCTCAGCAAACAAAATCGCCAGGACCGCCGAGGTGTCGACAATCATCGAGGAAGACCGCGCTCGTCATAGAGAAACTCCCCGTGGTCGCTGGTGTCGTGCCGACCATAGCCGGCGCACCTTTTCCCAATCGCGACCAGCTCGACCGAAAGTGCCGTCTGATCTCGCACCCGCCGTTGTCGCTCCAAGCGTTCGCGGAGCGCCTCGACAACGGCTTGGGTTTTGCTTTCTCCGGTGAGGCTGGACAACGCTTCTACCAGGCGGTCGGCTTCGGCACTCTTGATGTTCAGCGACATGTGATTCCTCAATGGTAGAACTAAGTTCCGTCTTTCTACCATTGCTTCTCCGATGCGTCAATCAGCCTGTCCCTGAGACGGCGATCCGGTAGGAAAAGTAATAGTCCTGACAGTTGGGATGCCTCACTCCCAAGCGCGGCTGTCCTTAACGAGTTGATATTCGACATCCGAACGGCGCCGAGTCCAGGCGAGGCTGGCAGGGCTTGTCTCGACGTGCGCGATCATTGTTGATACGGATGGCAACCCAAAATCGCGGCAATCGTAGACACGATCTGGACTCGGTGCCTTTGTAAGCTATTGAAATGCAGAGAAACACCGAAAGACAGTCCCGGGAGCGACCAGGGTGAACAGCGGCTCGCCGGCGGTGAGGACAGCGCCCGGCTCCTCGTGACGGGCGACCACAAACGCGTCGTAAGGCGCTCTGAGGACGTGGTGGTCGAGCAGGACCTTCTCATACTCGTACTGTGCCTTGGCGTCCTCGACCGCGGCCGTCGCGACCTCGACCTCGCTGAGCGCAACCGACAGCTCGGCCGCCGCCACCTCTTCGTTCATCTGCGCTTCCTCGGCGTAAGCGCCCCGCGATGTTCGTGGAGGTCGACGATGCCATCCAAGGCGCAATGCAGCACATCATGGGCACCTATCCCAAGCTCGTCGACACCAGCAAGGGCAAGTCGGGCACCGATCCGTTCGTCATCGCGCTCGCCATGACCCGCAACCCACTGCTCACCATCGTCACCGAGGAGCACGGCGGTAGTGCCGGCAAGCCGAGGATCCCCTTCGTCTGCCGTCAGGAAGAACTGCGCTGCATCACCCTCCTGCAACTCATCGAGGAGCAAGGCTGGACGTTCGGGTAATTGGGCGTGAGATCAAGTGAAAGGTATTCAACCTTACCCACGCTGGCATACCTGCTCGAACAGGCCCCGAATAGCGCTACACTCTTGATCATCGCTCCCATCAGAGTTGGCAACAGAGACTGCCCACTCAGAGACCTCACGAAGACTATCCTCGGATTCACTCGCAAGAAATTCGCGTCCAAAAGAAAAGAATCTCACCGCCTCCAGGACATCCTCTGCTCTGCGCAGTGGGCTCGTATCATCACCGTATAACCATTGCCATGCTTCCAGCCCACGCCTATCCCACTTAGATGATATTTCGGCTTTCCTGATTTCTCGCTCGTCCCGCTCACGACCTTGGACGAGTTCCCTACTCACCAGATCAACCAACAGATCGAGTGTGCTCGAAGTGAGCGCATCCAACCTGACAGAACCCAGAATTCTCTCAAGAACGAGAGACGCTGCAGCGATCGCATCTGCGGATTTCTGTTGGAGAAAGTGCTCTTCAATCCACCGAGTCAAATCTTCAGCTGTACCGAGACCTAGCTTTCGAATCGGATATAGATCAGCAAAAGAGGACATCGACCCGGATTTCACTGTTGAGCGCAACCTTTCAAATGAACGAAGAAAACCCGGGTGCTGATGGCAACACATGACCTGAAGCTGGCTCTTCGCGTGCGCCCTGGTTAGCTGCTCCTCGAAAACAATCACCCGCTTCCAAACGTCACCCATGCAATCGAGCGCTAGAAGCAATGCAGCATCATGAAGGAGCAAGATCTGCTCTTCAGCCGCACCATCCAAAGACATTACCTCGCGCACAGAACGTGTTCTGCAAGACGTGGGAGACAACTACGCAAAAGATTCAGTATGGTTCTCCTGCGCGGAGGGGGCGACTCGGTGGGGGCAGTCGAACAAACATCTCGGCTTCGGGAGGAATCGCGCATCCCAACCTTTTTGCCGACTGAATGAGTCGCCTGAGGTTTCGTCGATCATCAAAGATGCCCTTGGAATGAGTGCGCCATCTCGGGTCGCCAAGTTCGAACCAACCGTTGGGATCTTGCATTTGCTCGAAATGTCGCTGCGCCAATCCTTTCCTCCCCAATCCCTCTGACCGAACGCCGAACATCGCTTCTTCGATCAGACGGATAAGCTGCCTACATCTATCTCGCCAATCCACGTCGCAGGCGAGCGGTAGAGCAGTCGCTCTATCGTAAGGCACCCCATTTTCGCCCACCCGGGAATCACTGGGAAACGATGGTTCAGGGACATACCGCTCACCGATAGGCGGGTAGTACAGAGATAGCGGATTCCCGATCCCAAGTCCTTGACTTGGTCGCGCAAGAGGAATGCCTGTTGTGCCGCCAGGTCCCCGCAATCCTTGCGGGTCGCTCTTACCAACGGGATTTCCCTCAACATAGGCATACGTATTGATGCCCCCGGCGAGCCCGATCGGATCGCTCGTGAGGTATCGCCCGGTACTCGCGTCGTAATACCGCTGATAGTTGTAATACCCCCCGACCTCACTGTCCAGGAACTGCCCCGGGAACCGCACCTCCTGCGCCACCTCGACGACGCTCTCCAGCACCTGCCCGAAGGGCAGGTAGTCCCCCCGCCACACGATTCGCCCCGAGTCGTCCGTCAGCGCCTGCGGCGTGCCCAGGTGGTCCAGGTGCACGTGGCGCACGGCGAGGCCGGTGGGTGGGGCCGCCGCCGGCAGGTCATGACTGTGCGAGCGCGCCTCGCCGGCGCGGGTCTTCAGCCAGGCGAGGTTGGCGTCGGTGCTGACGAGCGTGCCGCCGTCGAGGCGCAGGCCGTCGGCCTCGTGGTGGAAGGTCACGGTGGCGTAGGCACCGGCGGTGCCCGGGTGCCAGTGCTGCGCGGCGATGGTGACGGTGACGCTCGGGTAGCCTTCTTCGTCGACGGTGACCGTGCGGGTGGCGGCGTCGACGGACAGCGCCGTGGTGCGCCCGGTGGCGGGGTCGTCGCCGGTGTAGTCGCTTGTGCCAGGGGGCGCGCTCAGGCTGTAGTCGCCGTCGCGCGGCGGCGGCACGTGGAGGCTGACGTTCGCGCCGGTGGGCGCGCCGTCCTGGAAGAACAGCGCGCCGCTCACCCGGGCGTGGTCCGCATCGGTGCCGGAGAACTGCAGGTGGCGGAAGCCGCCCCAGTCGGTGTCGTGCCAGTCCGCTTCGGCCACCTGCACCGCGTACGCGCTGCCGTCGGCGAGCGCGAGGCGCACCTGGCGCGTGGCCACGTCCACTGCGAGCGTGGCCGTGGCGTCGGCGAAGCGCAGCACGTCGCCGCCGTCCGCCATCGCCGTGTGGTCCAGGATGGCCAGCAGCCGCCCGTCC
>JBFGYN010000397.1:0-3933 GCA_041587415.1 Candidatus Competibacterales bacterium
ACCGCCAGGGCCGGGGTAGGCCTTTGGCGGCGGTACACTTTGTACGCCAGAACTGAGCCGCTAAACTGGACATAAACTGCTACCGATCAACCCCCTGCGAGCTAGCCGAAGGCCGCCCTGGTGAAATATTCGGGCTGGCGCGAACGTAGGACCAGAGGAATCTCGAACAGACATTTTTTTTGTGTAGAGCAGATGCGCGAGCCAGTGTAGACGGGTGAGGATATGTCCCCTGAGTTTTTTGCGGTGCGAAGACCGTGAAAAAAGGTCAGATTCCGCTGCACGTCCCGGGCTTGGAGATCGAACGTTGACGAGTATAGCTGCCGCCAAAGTCCTCCAATTCTGGTTTGGCCGAATCCCAGCGCCGTCCCGCCCATCGCCAGCCCTCAACCGCCGCTGGTTCCACTCGGACGCGGCCTTCGACGAAGTGATTCGTCAACAATTCGGCAGTCTAGTGGAGCAAGGTCTCGCAGGCGGTTTGGGAGATTGGACGGAATCCGTCCGCGGTACGCTTGCGCTGGTCATTCTCCTGGACCAGTTTCCAAGAAATCTCTACCGGAATTCTGCTCGGGCGTTCGCCGGGGATGGTCGCGCAGTCGCGATCGCCAGCGACGTGCTTGCCCATGGGCGCGATAGCCTGCTTACTCCGCTGGAGAGACAGTTCCTGTATTTACCGTTCGAGCACGCGGAAGACAGAGGGTTGCAGGATGTGAGCGTGGAGCGCTTCCAAGCACTGGTACGAGAGACGGCTGGGGATGCTGCAGACCATTATCGCTCGGCCCTCGATTTCGCGCTTCGGCACAAGCGAGTGATCGACCAATTCGGTCGGTTTCCTCACCGCAACGGGCTGCTCGGTCGATCCACTTCAGCGGCGGAGCGAATCTTTCTCGAAGCCCATCCCTCCGGTTTTTGAGCGGCGAGAAAACGTAGCATGGTGGTGTGACCGCTAGCCCGCATCGCTCACCGGGCTCCCGGATGAGAGCGCGGTTGTGGTGGTTGCGAGTGCGCGCTTGGACCGAAAAGCCTAGCCCGAACATTGCTTGGGGTCGCACGAAGACGGGCGATTTGCGAACTCCTCCCGAGTGACCGCCCGGCGGGTGCGAGTCTCAGGCTACCCAACAGGACTACGCGGATGGGACGCGATCGTTGGTCCGACGAAGCCGGCCGGCCAGTATCCGCATCATGTGAATCGCAAAAAATGGCGTTGCCTGTATGAGGTGAAGGAACTGGGCGCGATTCAGCGTCTCCAGGCAACAGGGCGTGCGGGCAACGGCGCGAGCGCTTCGACGTTCCTTCTCGATCAATGCCATCTCCCCCACGACGTCGCCGGGCCCCAGGCGTTCGACCACCCGTGTCCCCAACATGACTTCCAGTTCACCCTCCAGGACCACGAACATGCACTCACCAACATCGCCCTTGTCGAAGAGCACCTCTTCCGCTTCGAGTCGAAGTGGATTTCTCGGTCGCCTGAACAAGTTCAACAAGTCCATAGCCCCACCAGGGAACACTGTTGCGAGACTTCCTGCAAGCGGGCGCGAAGAGGCACCCGGCCAGGGATAGTGAGCGCGCTGCAGGCGGTCACTCGGACAGCTAATTTCACATCATAAAAATAATTTGTCGTAATCATCACTAATTTTCGCTTCCGAGCGGTCCGTGGCATGCATATATATCGGTAGGGAGAACCAATTGCAGGGTGGATGAATGTCGGGAGGACGGTGTCATGGCTACTGTGTACTCAGACGACGAGTTTATGTTCGACGACTTCGAACCTGAAGAGAACCAGTTCGTCGTGGCAAACCCCGTTGCGAGGCGATCGATCGAGCGGCGGAGAGAGCTACAGGAACTGCGTCGACACCTGGGTGACGATTTGTTCGACGAAGATTTGGAAGCACTGCTTTGAGGCAGAACGCGTTGACCTGCGACTCCGGCGCAGGCAACACGCCTGCTGGCCAACGGCGAAAGTAGACACATTCGCTGACGCTGATGGCGGGCGCGCGCGGCTCGGCGGGCGGACGTAGACGCCGCGGCGTCTCTTTCGATTTCCATTCATCAAACCCTTTCATGGCGCGACTTCCAGCGGTTCGTGGTTATGTGGACCCGACGTCGGCTGGGACGCCATTCGCCGCACCGACGTTTTCTGATTTCGGCTCGGGCAGGCTCGTGATGCTGAGAGACCTCAACCACCCGTCCAGGTGATGCGGAATATCGTGCGTGCGCGCCAGAGCCGCGAACAGAGGACGGCTCAATTTTGGCGCGCCCGGAACCAGCATGATCCGCCCGACGGCCAACAGCGGTGCGACAAATGTCGTGGGCAAATAGGCTGCTCCACCACGCCTCAAGAGGTGTGCGAGGGCAGTCCTTGCCATACCGAGCCGCAAGACGGGTTGCGCGCGGACCTGGCGCGCCAGGTCCGCCTCACAGCGCTCGCCCCAATCAACGGCCACGTACCCCGCCCCAAGTGCCTCGTCCACGTCGCCCATCGCGCGATTGGAAACGAGACGCAACTCCATCGATCCCAGTTCTCGGTACTCGAGCTCGTCGGTGCGTGGCGGCTCGAGAAATAGCCCGAGATTCAGTGCACCGTCGAGAATCTTTCTCTGCAGAGATTGCGGCCCATCGATATCGGCCCATATTGTTACTTCGGGATATCGGTCGACGGTTTGTGCGAGCCAGGGCTCGATCACAACGTCCCAAAGGGCTGGCACCGCGCCGACCGATAAACTGTCCGCTTGCGTTACGTTGGTCAACTCGCTCCGGGCTTCCTGCCAGGCCAAGACGATTCGTTCGGCATGTGACAGGAATCGTCGGCCCGCGAAGGTCAACCTGATGTCGTTTCGGCGACGAACGAAAAGCGACACACCGAGCTGCTGTTCCAATTGGCGAATACGGGCACTGACCGCCGACTGAGTCAGGAACAAGTTTTCCGCAGCCCGACCGAAGTGCCGAGTCCGATTGACTTCCAAAAACGTACTGATGAGGCAGATATCCACTAGTCAGCCACCCAAACCCGCGCATTTCGGAACATGCGCATCCACGGCCCGTCTTCTTGCCAATCGTTTGGCCGCCAGGAACCCTGGACGGCGCGAAACAGCCGTTCCGGGTGGGGCATCATGATGGTGAAGCGACCGTCGCCCGTGGTGAAGCCTGTGATGCCGCCAGGCGAGCCATTCGGATTCGCAGGGTAGAAGGACGCCGGCCGATCGTAGTTGTCGACAAATCTCAGGGCCGCTACCCTCGCCGCCAAAGTCTTTTGCGAGCCGCTCACCGCGTCGTATTCTGCCATCCCTTCACCATGGGCCACAGGTATCGGTAGCATGGCACCACCCATGCCGCGAAAGAAAATCGACGGTGAGTCGAGCACCTCTACCATCGACAAACGCGCCTCGAAACGACCGGAGCGATTGGGCACGAATCGAGGCCACAAAGCTGCGCCGGGAATGAGATCGCGCAAATGGGCAAGCATCTGGCAGCCATTGCAAACCCCCAAACCAAAAGTGTCGTGTCGATCGAAGAACGATGCAAATTCATCGCGCAGTCGGTCGCTGAAGAGAATGGATTTCGCCCAACCACCGCCGGCGCCCAGCACGTCGCCGAAAGAAAAGCCCCCGCACGCGACAACACCTCGATAGTCCCGAAGTGCCGCGCGGCCCTCCACCAGATCCGACATGTGTACATCGACAGCTGAGAACCCCGCGCGGTGGAATGCCGCAGCCATCTCCACGTGGCCATTCACGCCCTGCTCCCGCAATATCGCCACCCGGGGTCGGTGGCCGGTGCTGACATAGGGCGCCGAAACGTCCTCCGACGCATTGAATGGCAAGACCGCGTGGAGCCCGGGATCTTCGCGATCAAGCAGAGCATCGTACTCCTCCCGTGCACAATCCGGGTGATCGCGAATCGATTGCATGCGGAACGTCGTCTCCGACCATCTGCGCT
>JBFGYN010000398.1:0-3933 GCA_041587415.1 Candidatus Competibacterales bacterium
CCGTCGGCTGATGAGAATTGCGCCGCCTCAAATGCGGTGACACACCGGCTCAAAGGTCGGCGTGGCCCGGAAGCGGCCTACATCCAGCCCTTCTCCTTGTAATACTTCGCGGCTCCGTCATGCAGCGGGGCGGACAGATTGTTGGTGATCATCTTAGCCGGATCCAGATTCGCGAAAGCCGGGTGTAAGGACTTGAACCGGTCCAAGTCATTGAATACCGCAGAAACGATTTGGTAGATCGTATCCTCATCTGTGTTGGTGGACGAAACGAAGGTGGCGCCAACACCGAACGTTTGCGTATCTTCGTCGCTGCCCTTGTACATACCGCCGGGTATGGTGGCTGGCGCGTAGAACGCATTGTCGGCGATGAGCTTGTCAACTTCCGGGCCGGTCACGGGAATCAGCTTCGCATCGCAAGATGTGGTGGCTTCCTGGATTGAGCCGTTCGGGTGCCCGACAGCAAATATGATCGCATCGACCTTGTTGTCGCACAGGGCCTGGGACTGCTCGGAAGACTTCAATTCCGAGGCGAGCGAGAAATCATCCTTGGTCCAACCCTTGGCTTCCATCAGCACTTCCATGGTTCCACGCTGCCCGGACCCGGGGTTACCGATATTGACGCGCTTGCCCTTCAGATCATCAAAGGTGCTGATGCCCGCGTCCGAGCGGGCGACCACCGTAAAGGGCTCCGGATGAACTGAAAACACGGCCCGCAGGTTCTCGTTTGCACCCTGATCCTGGAATTCGGAAGTTCCATGATAGGCATGATACTGCCAGTCGGACTGGGCAACGCCCATGTCCATGTCACCGGCCTTGATGGCGTTGAGGTTCGCGACAGACCCGCCCGTTGACGGAGCCGTGCATTTGATTCCGTGCTCTGCCTGGCCACGATTGACTAGCTTGCAAATGGATTGGCCAACGACATAGTAAACGCCGGTCTGACCGCCGGTGCCGATGGTGACGAACTTCTCTTCCGCCGCGGACGCCGAGCCCGCTACGGCCATGGCAAACGCCAACGCGATACAAGACATGAATTTCATACAGTCGATCTCCTCGATCTTTGGTTTTGCTGCAATCGGGCCCGTCATATGACGCCGAGCGCCGCTTACTAGGCCCACGCCCCTTACTTTTGGACGGTCAGAGCCAGACTAGCCACCTTTAAGGTATAGGCGACTTCCGACCCAAGTGCCATTGCCGTTCAGCCGCCGCCCTATTGTCAGAGCTGGAATTTCGGTCCATGAGCACCGATATCCGCGCTATTTTGGCGCGCTTGCGCTAGTTATGGCGTCCACAGCCGCGATCTTCCACCGCCTGACGGTAGCGGCGACCTCTCGTCCATGTCAATAACGCCACGGGGGTACCATGGGGTTGACCAGCATGGAAATCACAGCGCGCGGACAATTTCTCTGGGGCACCGTAGAACGACTTCCAACAGCCGAAGCCGGGCGTGGCGCCACAACTGTATCACCTTTCCGAACCATCGCGGCCTCGCCCCGATGTGGGCGATAGTCGGTCGGGCCGGCCCGCCAGCGATGATTCCGTCGCGATCGACACGCCAAGTGCCCGGAGCGCGATCGCGAAGAGCTCGCCAACGGACGAGACACCGAGCTTTCGGTAAATATTGCGCCGATGGACCCGTATCGTCTCGATTGCCGCACCCAGTCGTTCCGACATTTGGGCGGGCGAGTGCCCCCGCAAGATGAGCTGAACGACCTCGTGCTCCCGTGGAGTCAGGTCCGATGCCCCGAATCGCTCGAGAAGACCCGCAAGTCGATCGTGTTCCGGGTCGTTCTCGGGGCCGACGAACTCCGGCTCAACGCTTTGCCAATTCCTGCGCAGCAACGCGGACATCGTCGGCAGCCAGCGTGTCAGGTCCTCGAGCTCCTGACTCGAGAAACGCTCGTAAAATGGCGAACGCTCGATGCAGACGGCCAGAACCGCATCCGGGCCACAGGGCACGATGACGTTCATTTCGTCAACGACGGACGACCGTTGGTAGTAGGACAGGAAGTATTCGGAGCGAGGAAACTCGGCGGTAACGATATCGAGAAACCGAACGATACAGTCTCGGCTCGTGCGCATGGCGCGCAGAAACATCGGGTCCAGCAGATAGGCACCTGCCGCGTAAACGGGTGCCGAGTTGGATCTCAACGGGTGCCTGAGAGCATCGTAGAGGATGTCCGGGCGCCGCCTGCGATGGTAACAAACGACCAAACCACTATCGAAAAACGCGTAGGACTTGACGAACTCCAAAAAGTCGTCGAAAAATTCCGGCAGACCAATGCCGAGTATCGCCTGCGCAAGCAAGTCCTCCGGTCGGCTCTCGCGCGCACTCGGTGCCGGTTGGGCCAGCAAGTCTGTACTGATCATCCAATCTCCCGGTGGCCTGGGCATCACCACAGCCTATCAGCAGCCCTGGCAATCCTCCAGTTCCCCGAACGGCCCGCCCCGCACGGGCTAATGCAGGCGCTCCGCGTCGTCGGCAATGTTGGGATAGCTGATGACGACCTGTTCTTCACGGAAGTCGGCGAATGATTGGTGCCAAGTGAGATCAGGCCAAAGGTATTCCACCTGGCGGGCAGCCGGTCGGTAGACCGCGGTATACAGGGTGCCAAAGCCGCGGGCGTAGGCATTGGAGTAAACGGGCGGCAGCAGAAAAGCGCGCACGAGACGCTCGGCGTTCGCGGCTGGATCGCGCAAGCGCTGGTAAATATGGCGTTCCCGCTCCACGGTGCGGGTGGCACGGGCGTGGTCGTGCCATTCGATTGTGTCCTGGTGGTTTGTGGAAACCCCGACCTTGCGCACGTCGCCGCGACGGCCCGGGGCCAGGTACACGGTGCGGTAGTCCCCCGTCGAATCAACCACTGCGACGTTGTAAGCCATGTGCGATGGGACCCTTGCCAACACGTCGCAGGCTTCAACTGTGCTGGAGCAGAACTCGAGGACGTAGCGCAGCAAGACAGGCACACCGAAGCCATCGCCCACTTTGCGGCTACCGCCAAAACTCAAGGATACGGCAAGTCCGGCGTCGTTTGCCCCATCCAGAATACCCCACAGGCAGTCGCTCTGACCGATGACGCCGCGACCGTTCCACGCGGTCTTTAGCACGACGGCCTCGCACAATTGGGCAGCGTAGTCGTAGTTCCGCACCAACATGGGTTGCTGACCGCCCCAAATCGCCTGGGAGCACCCGGTGAGATAGGGCGGCGGGCGATATAGACTGAGGAAGCGCGCCGCCAGGTCGCCGCCTCCCGCCAATTCCACGAGCGTATCGTAGGTGGGTACCAGCTCCGGCATGTGAGCAAGCAGTTGCTTGCGCGAGGTGAAATACGGGGAGCGGGCGGGGGGGCCCTCACTCAGAAACCAGCGGCGGTACGCATCCCAATGGAGCTGAAAGAGTGCCTGCCATTTTGGCCCGGGCCGAGCCTCTTCCAATGATGCGAAAGTCAGCTTCAAGCCGGTGCACCGTCTGTTATCGAGAGTGACAATTCCGTAGGCGGATTGCGGTGGCCGACACGACACCTTGCGCCGGATACGCCGTCAGGATCGCGACGACTTTGAATGCGTGCGACGACTGAGGGGTCCGGGTCAATGCCGGAGTCGGTCGAAACCTTGTGCCCAAGGATTCTCCTCTGAGCAGAAGACGAAACCCGCTCGAACGGGATCCGACGCTGACCGTGCACGGACGGGCTCAGTGAATCTTGAAGGAGCCCGGCGCGGGCCCCTGCTCCGCGTGCGCCACTTCCAAACCCTGGCCTTCGTACGCTTCCGTTATGCCTCTGATCCAGGCCCCTGCCCGGTCGTTTAGCTGGAAATCGGTGGTCATCGAGCGGCCCCGAGTCACCAAGATGCCGAGGTCCGCCCCTTCGTAGCGGTAGTCGCCGACACCGGTGATACGCAGGAAAAACGCTTCGTTGTCGGTTTCCACGGCCC
>JBFGYN010000399.1:0-3906 GCA_041587415.1 Candidatus Competibacterales bacterium
GAGTCTCCTGGCCGCACTCAAGGCGAAGCGCTGGGTGGATTCCCTAGGCGCTGGCCAAGGGCCGACCATTGGCGAGGAATCCACATTCGAAATTTCGATGAAGCTGACAGACGAAGGGCGGGCGAAGATTCCGGACATCATCGATACGACCTTCCAGGCGATACGTCTGATCGCGGGTGAGGGAATCCAGCGATGGCTTTTCGACGAACAGAGAATGCTCGCAGAGATCTCCTATCGGTTCCGAGAGCGATCGGAGCCCATGCGCTACGTGACGGAAATTGCGGGGCTCATGTGGCACTACCCGGCCAACGAAGTGTTGCGGGCACCTTATGTGGCCGAGGACTTCGATCCGGACCTGATCGAACGATATATCCAACGACTGACGCCCGAAAACCTTCTGCTGTTCGTTACCGAAACCGCGGTCGAAACGGATCGCTTAACGCCATGGTTCGAGGCACCCTATCGCGTATCAACGCTGCCCGAGGCGTGGATCGAGCGGTGGCATGCAGGTGCGATCGACCCGGCGCTTAGCCTGCCAGCGCCGAATCCGTTCATTCCGGAGGATTTGACCTTACGCGCACTGGAGCAGGGTGGGGAAGTGCCGGTGCGTATTGAGGTGGATCCAGGATTCGACTTGTGGTTCCGGCAGGATGCGGATTTCAGAGAACCCCGTGCAAACTTCTATATGGCGCTCCGCTCGCCCATCGCATTCGATTCGCCGGAGCATCTCGTGCTCACGAAACTGTACTTGAAACAAGTTCGCGAGCGGCTTCGACAAGTCTCCTACCCTGCATACCTGGCAGGCTTGGAGTACTCCGTCAATCCCACCCTGGACGGCATTTTGGTGCAGGTGGCGGGATACAACGACAAGTTGATCGATTTGCTGCAGCGGGTGACCGTTGCCATGGCGGAGCCCCGCGTAGACGATGGCGGCTTCGACCTGCTGAAATCGGAACTCGACCGGGAGCTCGAGAACGACCTTCGGGAAAGCCCTTACGTTCGTGCGCTGTCGGAGGTGCGCATTCTTCTCCTCGAGCCCTATTGGACGAAAGAAGCTCAGTTGGAGGCACTGCGCAAAATCGGCGAGGATACCATGCGCGAATTCGTCCCAGAACTCCTCGAGACGATCGAACTGGAAGCTTTGGCACACGGGAACTTGAGCCGGGCTGAATCACTCGCACTGGCCGAAACCGCAAGAGCCGCCCTGAACGGTTCGCCGCCGGACAATCCACTCTCTCCAACGCGGGTTCGTCAATTGGCCAGTGGCACGGACGCACTGCGGGAATTGAGCGTCGACCACGGCGACTCAGCCTTGGTCACCTATCATCAGGGTGCGAAATCGACAATCCGGGAGCGCGCCCGCTACGGGTTGCTGGCACAAATCATCGCAACACCGTTTTACCAAGAGCTTCGGACTGAGCAACAGTTAGGCTACGTGGTGTTCGCTTCAGCCAGTCCCATGCGCGACGTCCCCGGCGTGATGATGGCCATACAGTCACCCAATACCAGCCCAGCCAGTTTGGAGATGCGCGTCCGGGAATTTCTCACGGAGTTCGAACAAACGCTGCATGACATGCCCCAGGCCGAAGTGGAGCGGCAGCGGCGTGCGCTCGTTTCCAGATTGCTGGAAAGGCCCCAGACATTGACCGAGCAGACGGAGCGTTACTGGTCCGACATCACAGAGAAACGGACCAAATTCGACACGCGCCAGCGCCTTGCAGAGACGATCGGAGAATTGGGCATCGAGGACATTCGAGCGACCTTCGCGCGAGAAATTCTGGGGCCCGAGCGAAGGCGATTGGTCGTGGCCGCATTGGGGAACAATGCCCGCGGTAAGATCGATCCCGGTCGCTGGGCAGAGGATCTCACGCCGATCGATCCAATCGGGTTCAAACGGGACCTGGACTTCCATGAGGACGCCGCATCGCTGCGTTGAATTTTCTCCGGCCGCGACAATTCGCCGCAACCTGAGTTACTATTCCATCCGCGTAGCGATGGTGCCCCGGTCTTGACTCCGGGGAAAAAGGGAATCCGGTAATGGCAAATGGCCTGAAGCCGGAGCTGCCCCCGCAACTGTATGCGGTGTTGCGAGCACCAACTGAAGCCACTGGATCGATCCGGGAAGGCAAGGTGCTCGGAGCGGAGTTTCATCCGCGGAATTTGCCGATGAAACGCGCTAACCGCGAGCCAGGAAACCTGCCACCGCTGCCCGTTTCCTTTGGACCGGACGGGGCGAGCCGGTGGAGGTAATCAAGTGCCGTTCCTTGTGGTATTCGCACAGCGCGACCGTGCCTTCGTATCCACCTCGCAGACCCTGGCCCCTCACACGGTGGACCGTGGAGGCTGATATGAGCATCAACCCAGCTGAATCGATGGATTCCAATGGGCGCGACGACATCTTGATGGTATTTCCGAAGTGCGATCCACTGGGACTCATGCGCGATGCATTCCTCACGCCGTCCCTCGATTCCATTCACGAGAACGACCTGTTGGTCGCGTGGGTCATGAGCCTATCGAGCCGCATGGACCCCGCACTCGCAGCGCGGCCCATCGTGTCGGTGCTCGGTGCCCGATCAAGGGCCTCGGGGCCCTGCCGACGTCGGCGTCTGGTCGCGTTGCTGGAGGAAGTCTGCCGTTTCCCTCGTCCCGAGCTCAGCAAGATTGCCCAGGAGCGCCGGCGACGGCGTGGCCTTCGACTGGCAACTTGACCCAGGACTTCGGATGCAACGTTCGGGCTAACCGATGCGGGTGATCGAGGACGCCGATCTCCAACCGTTCAATACCTTTCGAGTCCGCGCGCGGGCGCTTTACCTGGCGATCCTCGAACAGCCGGAGGATGTGACCCGGTTGCGCGACGAGCCCCGTTTCCGCGGCCTCCAGAGACTCATCCTGGGCGGGGGAAGCAACATTCTTTTTCGCGGCGACTTCCACGGAGTCGTGGTATGTGTCGGCATTCGGGGAATGAGCTTCGAGGCCGTCGACGGGGACACGGTTCGCGTGCGCTGTGCTGGCGGTGAGAACTGGCACAAATTGGTCTGCCAGACAATCGATCTCGGCTGGTGCGGACTGGAAAACCTATCCTTGATTCCCGGGACGGTGGGTGCGGCTCCAATGCAAAACATCGGCGCCTACGGGGTCGAACTCAGTAGCCGATTCGAGTACCTGGAGGCGTTCGATCTCGATTATGGCACCCTTGATCGATTCGACCGCGATGCCTGTGCTTTCGGCTATCGGACCAGTCAATTCAAGAGAACTCCTCCCGACCGTTACCTCATTCATTTGGTCGCACTGCGGTTGAGCCGAACCCTGCAACCGGTGCTTCATTACTCGGGCATCCGCGAAGAACTGCAGAAGGACAACGGCGGTCAACTCACCGCGAGGCGGATTTCGTCCGCCATTTGCCGACTACGCAAGCGAAAGCTCCCTGACCCGCAACGAATTGGAAATGCCGGGAGTTTCTTCAAGAATCCCGTTGTGCGCGGTGAAATAGCGTCGGACCTGGCGGAACGGTTTCCCGAGATGCCGGCCCATCCGGAGCCGGACGGTTCGACGAAGCTTTCCGCCGGATGGTTGATCGATCAATGTGGCTGGAAAGGACACCGGCAGGGGGACGCTGGCGTGTCCGGCCGGCATGCTTTGGTGCTGGTCAACCACGGCGCAGCGACTGGTGCGGAGTTGTGGCAGCTTGCGCAATCCATTCGCGACTCAGTCGAGCATCGGTTTCATGTCCGACTCGAGCCCGAACCGCGGATCGTCTAAAGAAGCTCTAGTCGAGTAGATCAGCCATTGCTGGCTTTCACCCTCACAGAACCGGACGTGCGGCGTTACCGCATCCGGCTCTTCCGAGCAGGTAACCCGGTGAGACCGGGAGCCAATTGTCCGCGTGGGTAATGCGGGGGTGTGGCA
>JBFGYN010000400.1:0-3906 GCA_041587415.1 Candidatus Competibacterales bacterium
AACGATGCTGCCAATCGCGATGATTCCGATGGCAATCATTAACATGTGCGCGCTGCTGACGTAGGCGACGGTCCGTAGACCCCCTGATGCCACGTAGCTGACGACCATCAGTCCCAGAACCCACATGCCGAACTCGATGTCGATGAGCCCGTCCGTCAGTATGTTGAAGAGAAAGCCGGCAGCACGCAGCTGCAAGCCCACGTAGGGCACGGAAAACGATACCGCCACGAGCACGACGAGTAGGCGAATTCCCTTCGACTGGAAGTAGTACGAAAACATCTCGCCCGGCGTGATAAACCCGAAATGTTGCCCCAGAAGCCACTGACGCTTGAGAAACAACACGCCGGCCAAGGGCATGGCGATGGCAGCGAGCATCTCGCCGTAGCCGTATTGCAACCCCTCCAGATAGACTTGCCCTGGATCGCCGACGAAGGACCAGCCGGAATAGGTGGTTGCGGTGGCGGCAAGAACGAAAACCCAGAGCGGAAGCTGCCTGCCCGCAATGAAAAAATCCTCTGCGGTGCGCGCTCTCGTCGCCCCCCGAATGCCCCAAAAAACCGAGTATCCCCAGTACAGGATCAACAGGAAGAAAATCCAGGCAACCTCAGTCAAGAACGGCGTCCAATGGTTATCGTGCCAATCTTAGGGCCCGGAGGATAGCGGCTCCCGCGGTTCGTGCATTCGCCGCGGTTCGGAACCGACGTTCACCGGCTGCGTCCGCGATGGCTGTCTCGGCACCCCGGTTTCCGGACGTTCCGGAAGCAAGTAGACCTCCTGCTGGGGCGGGAACGGAACGCGGATTCCGTTTTCCTTGAACAGCCTCAAGATCTCCAACATGACCTCACTGGAGACGTTCTTGATGCCGTTCTGGACGTCAGACACCCAGAAACGCAATTCCAGATCCAGACCGTTGTCCGCAAATCCGAGCAACAGCGGATTTGGCTTGGGTGACTTGAGAACCCGGGAGGATTTCAGGGCCGCTTCTGCCATCAGCTCCAGCGCCCTATCCACACTCGTGTAATAAGCCACGCGTACCTGGACCATGAGGCGGGCCAGATTGTCCTGGTGGGTCCAGTTGACGACCTGTCCGGTAATGATGTCCTCATTGGGAATCAGGTACTCCGTACCGTTGCGCGTCTCCACGGATACGTAGCGCGCGCCGAGTGACGATACCCACCCGTAATTTTCGCCGATCTGGATGATGTCGCCCGGCTTGATCGACTTGTCGACCAGCAAGATTATGCCGCTGATGAGGTTCGACACGATCTTCTGTAGCCCAAACCCGAGGCCAACACCCAGGGCGCCGCCGAACACCGCCAGCCCGGTCAAATCGATGCCGATGCTGGTCAGGGCGACGATGACCGCGGTCGTCACAATGGTCAATTTGAAGAGCTTACCTATCAGCACCCGTACCGATGGCGTGAGATTGGGCAGGCGCTGAATGCGCTTTTCCAGAATGCGCGAGACAAGAATTGCGGCCCAGAGCAGAATGCCCAGCGAGAGCATGCCCTTGAGCACGATCAACAGGGAAATTCGCGCTTCCCCGAACGTCACCGCAAGGTCGTCCAGCAGGCGAAACGCCGGGTCAAGCAGATTGAGGATGTTCAGCACGGCTAAGGTGTACGCAATGCCCGCAATCAGCCGCGACCAGATTGGATCGTGCACCATCATGGAGGCCAAGCGAATAACGAACCAGGCGGCCAGCAAGTTGATGGTGATCCATATCAGATTGTGCGGCCAACCGAAGTACACCGACGTCACGACGGACACCCACAGACCCAGCGCCCAAAGGGTTGGGAAAATGAGCGAGCTCATTGTCTCGAGCACCGACTTGGAGTATTCGTTGGCGGACGAGTGTCGAATTCGCGTCGCGAGCATGGGGTGGACGAAGTCGTGCACCCACCATGCACCAAATCCGGCCCCCACCACCGCGGGAATCTGCATGGCCGTAACCACGATGTTGGCCGCGGTAAAGACATGGGTGAACAGCCACGCGTCGGCCGCATGGTACCAAGCCAGAATCGTCTCGCTATCGAAAATCGGCTCCATTCGAACCTCCCGGTAAGCACCGGAGACAAGCAGTTTCGCGCGCGGGCGCTTCCTATCGTCATAGCACCGGAAACCCGGAAGGTATAGGTTCGACGCAGGGAATAGCCCCAACCAAGCGCGCGAAAAACCGACTCACAGACGGTGCCCGGATGGCGGTTTTGGTGCCCTAGCCGCGGGTCAGGCTGATCCGTCTGGATTCGCAACAACCCATCGAAGCCTTCCCGACCTGCGGGTCCTCTATATGACCTATCGCCCGCATCGAGGGTCCCGTGGTATGACTTCGGACGTCGTGGAAACCGCCATCCATGGCGCAACGACGGCAGGGTTGTAGGTCAGCTCTCCCAGAAAGGCTAGTCAGCGATGGTACCGGGTCATGATGTCTAGCCCGGATATTTCACCAGGGCGGCCTTCGGCTAGCTCGCAGGTGGTTGATCGGTAGCAGTTTATGTCCAGTTTGGCGGCTCAGTTCTGGCGTACAAAGTGTACCGCCGCCAAAGGCCTACCCCGGCCCTGGCGGTTTCTCGCTCGCCCAGGCGAACGCCGGAAATGAAAATCGTGCGGTAATGCGTCTTGTGGAAACCGTCGCGGGATATCGAGTCCGTTGAGTCGTCCGGCCCCAATCTGCCGGACGCGACGACCCGGTCGTGCCCCCTTTGTGGCGGCGCAGTGACGAACTGGCGACTGGCGCACAATGCCACACGGTTTTCGTGCGATCCTGAACGCCCGACATCGATCGTCGACAGGCACGTTGGAGATCATTGTCCGCCAAGCAAATTTCGGGTGGAATTCGCCTTGGTCCGCGACACACGTCGAAAGCCTGGCGTGAGATGGTTTGTTCGATTATATTCGAAACATGGAAATGAATACCGCCATAGCGGCTCTTCAAGCGCTGGCTCACGGGCACCGTTTGCGCATCTTCCGCATCCTCGTGCGCTGGGGCGACATGGGCCTTTCCGCGGGAAAAATAGCCGCCGCCTTGGGCATTCCGAACTCCAGCCTTTCCTTTCATCTGGGCAGGCTGGAACGTGCCGGCCTGATCCGGTGCCGTCGATCGGGGCGACACATTCACTACCTGGTGAGCACGACCGGGATGCGTGATCTGCTCACCTACCTTTCCGCCGACTGCTGTCACGGCCACCCAGAGCTGTGCAGCGACCAGTTCAACCTACACGGAGACCACGACGTGCCGAACACCCAGCCCTCCTACAACGTCCTGTTCTTGTGCACTGGCAACTCGGCGCGGAGCATCATTGCCGAATGCATCCTGAACCGGGCCGGAATGGGCCGTTTCAGTGCGTACAGTGCGGGCAGTCATCCCAAGGGGGAGGTGCATCCGTTCGCATTGCAGCTATTGCGCAACACCAATCACGACGTGTCCGGATTACGCTCGAAGGACTGGTCCGAGTTCTCGCAACCGGGCGCACCGGAACTCCATTTCGTGTTCACCGTCTGCGACAACGCAGCGGCGGAGGTGTGTCCCGTCTGGCCGGGACAGCCGATGACGGCACACTGGGGTGTGCCGGACCCGGCGTTGGCCACTGGCAGTTCGGCGGAGATTGCCGCGGCGTTCGCCGACACCTACCGGATGCTGGAGAAGCGCATCGGTGCCTTCACCAGCGTGCCGATCGAATCCATCGATCGGCTGTCCTTGCAGAATACGCTGCACGAGATCGGCGGCGGTCGAGGGGGCTCCGGCGCTGCCGAATCCTCGGCCTGAGAAGCAGCGTGGACGTCCCCCGCAGATTGACCGCCGAGCTCACCGACACGGCGGGACTGCTCGCGACTGTTATTGGCTCCGGCAATATGGCCGAACGTCTCGCGGGCCGAATCGTCGCCATTGCCCTGCTGGGCAATACC
>JBFGYN010000401.1:0-3887 GCA_041587415.1 Candidatus Competibacterales bacterium
CCGCGGAGCGCAGTCGCCCGTTTCGCCGCCGCACGGGTTGGGCAGGCCCGCATAGAAGACCAGATCAAGCCCAGTGAACCCCGCGTGCTCTCAAGCAAACGGTCTGCCGAAATACGTCACCGCCCAGAGCGCCAACAGATAAACGGTGATCAAGGACTGGATACCCGATATCACCTTCACCCACCCAGTCCCGCGCAAGCCATACTCGTGCGGGCTGATGCGGGCGATCCAGTGTCCGACATTGAGATCCCGCCAACCAATGTGGAAGGCGGACAGCAGGCTGAAATACAAGCCCCACAGAGGAACTTTGACGCCCCGCGCCTGGACTCGCTCCGGATTCGATCCGCCCTCCTCCTGTAGCACGCGATCTTCGGCCCACACTCGCCAAATTGCCGCTTTTCGAGGGTTTGTGTCCCTTACCGAAAACATGTAGAAAATCGAAAACGCAAAAATGAACACGAGAATGCACCACAGGGGACGCCCCGGTGACATCCCGTAATCACTGGTTAGTTCAAAAAGCACGTAGTTGAACAGTCCTTCGATTCCACCCGTATGCTTGCGCTCCCAGAACTTGAGGGCATAGGTGACTTTTCGCTCCTGCTCCCGAAGGCCGGCTGTCTTGAAAGCGTCGCGTAAGGTTATCAGCGCCTGCTGGGACCGTTCCCAACGGAGGGTCTCGAGCCCACTCACCGTCGCGGTGGTTTCGACACGCGGCAGCGTTTGCGGCTCGAACAGGGCACCGGAAACACTTGCCATGCTGAAGTCTGCTCCGCTGAGATCCGCGTGGGTGAAATCCACCCCATCCAAGATCGTGCCCACCAACCGCGCGCCCCTGAGGTCGACCAATTGGAAATTCGCATTGGCTGCATCGGCGCCGGACAAGGTGGCGCCCGAAAGATCTGCGCCCAGAAGGCGTGCTTGTCGAAGGTCGGCGCCGATCAGCACCGCTCCCGCCAATGTCGTGCGCGGCAGTTCGCGGGCAGCTGTCGACCGCGGGACGGGCGCGTCGACTTGTGGCGAGGAAGCATCCGTCGCTTCGTGTCCCAGGGCGAAATCTCTCCGAGAGGTGTGATCGATTCGCGGCAACCCTGTTGTACGGGCACCCTCGGGTGCCAGTTCCCGTATGTCGATACCTTGTGCGAGCAGATCCTTCAGGTGGCTTTGCCTGTCAATCAGCCGTTTCAGCTTCATCATCTCCAGGTCGACGCTTGCCTTCCCCGCGTTCAGGCTCTTGATGGGGATGTCAGCCTGCAGGGTTCCTGGATCCCGAAGATCTGCTCCCCTAAGGATCGCGCGGCTGAGATCCGCGCCTGAGAGTCGCGCACCTTGGAGCACCGCCCCACTCAGACGTGCCCGACCCAGGCTCGCGTCCGCCAGGTCAACACCTGTCAAATCCGCGCCCGTGAGGTCCGCGGCGCGTAGGTCCGCCCCCTGGAGGTGGGCAGGGAGCTTCGCGCCCTGGAGGACGCAACCAGCGCAGTCTCCCAGCTTCTGCAGAATGCTGAGATCCATTGCATAGGATTTGTCCGACTGATCGAATTGATCGAGGGTTGCGAGCCGTGGGAAAAGCCTCACCAGGGCGGCTTGATAACGCTCGGCCCCGTTTTTCTCATCCGTGAGCACGCTTTCGTGGAAATGCACTTCACGTGGGGTGTTGTCGGTAATGACCCCAGTCAAGCGTTGCATCAAAGCAAGCAAGTCGTCGCGATTGTCCGCTTCCAGTTCGATGTCGTCGCCGGCCAGCGTGGCTTTTACGCGATGCCTTTCCGCGGCCAGCCGGACCTCCTCGAACTCCCGGAGCTCGAACCAATGCACGGCGAAAGCATCCTTAGCGGCTGCCAGCAGCAGCAGCATGACACCTTCGCCATGGGGTGTTTCGACTAGGTAGTAGGGCTCACGCAGCGGCAAGACTCGGTGCGGCGCATCGGACTCTCCGGTGCCGGACTTGATGTAAGACCGGGCTTTGTCGTCCCAGCGGAAGTCTGCGCAATTTCTCGTCTGACGGGCAGCTTCAAAGCCCGGAAAGCCCGGTGCTTCCCGGATACGGCAATAGGTTCCTTCCTCTAATCCCGCGAGTCGAATTCCGTCGCGCCTGTCGATGACGGAGGAAGAACTGACCAGGCAGCCGGAAAGCAGTGCCGCTGCGAGCATGCCGATCGACCAACACGCGAGCAGGGAAAAACCCCTGCACCGTCCAATCGCGCGTGCTCTGTGGAGCCAAGTCCCATGCCTCATGTCGGTCACGGCTTCATTGGATTGACCTGAATCAGCAGTGCTCTAGTGAGTTTAGCCCGCTGTGTCGTACTCGGTTGGGCGCCAACCCGGCACCCGGCACTTCAACGGGCGCCACGGGGCAAGTGAGCGGATCCGGTGTGCATTCAATTCCCGCCAATAGGTCACGGTTAATCCGTCCAAATTTCACCGCGCGGCCTCGGGCTTTTCCGTAGCCTCTCTCCATGGGCTGGACGATGCCCATGGGCACCAACGGTGCGATGGTCGCGGTTCGTCATGCCCGGTTGCGGGCCAGTGGCCGAGTTGATGTGGTTCAGCCGGGCGCGAAAGGAATCGACAGGAGAATACTCATGTCAACGGTTGTTGAAAGCTCGATGGATCGGATGGAAGACGTGCAGCTCCAGGTGCTGGATCCGGAAGATTTGGACCGGGTTCAGGGTGGGGTCAGGCTCGGGACCGTCATGGTGGACGGCATGCGCACAGGGGTCGTCGACTTGGATCGCCTGGAATGGGACATGATGACGGGACGGATCAAGGTGACCTACAAGTAGGCAATTGGGGGGCAGACCACCGGTAACAGGGGCCTGTCCCCCGATTCCCGAGATCCCTCATTTTCCGAGCAATGCCGGAAGGAGAGCAAGCATTGTTCCGACACTCGGGTTGGCCGACTCGAACAATCGGATTCGCGGAGTAGCCATGCGCCGGTTCGGTGAGTCCGTGCCTATCCCTACCCAAAGCCGCTGCAGAGTGTCGGCCAGGAACGGGCGGTCTGTGCTGGCGTCAACAAGGAACAGGACGCGGTCGAGATCGACGACGTCCAAAATTTGCCCCAGTTCGTACTGACACCCCTGGTTGGCCGATGAGAAGCCTCGCAAGTCCATGAGCACGGCGTCGCAGTCCGAGGCCATCCGGCGCATGGTCATTCGCCAGGTATCCTCGTGACAGAAAAACTCGTTTACTCGGTAACGCCCGTCCGGATCAGGCATCCGGTCCAGGTCGGCAGACTGGCGCTCCAAATCGTTTTCGTCGTGAATGAATCGCCTCTTATGGCGGCCGCTTACGAAGTCGAGGAACGCGTGTGGCTCCACCGTCGAGGTAAGCAGGTCCGGGCCGGCAATCAGGCTGATGCTGCCCACCCGCCGCCACCATTTCGAGAACAGGTGGAAGAATCGTTCGCTTCGAGCACCAAGCGCAAACACCCGGAGCAAAAGCAAGTTTGGTGTCGGCGCGGCTTGTCGGGTAACTGCGAGAGCAAGTCGGAAACCGAGGGCGGCGATGATTTTGTAGACGATGAATCCGACGAGTCCCGTAAATACCCAGTGCCAGGCCTCGAACGCGAGGGTGATGGATTGAACGACCCCGAACAACAGCATCACGCTGTCCATGGTAATCGATTCGTCGCTGAGCGCCTTGCGGCGATAGCGCCGGCCGATCCAGCGAAGCAGATGCCACCCTAAGATGGCGAACGTCGCGAACCCCAGCACATGTATCAACACAAGCAGTGACGTTGCCCCGAGCCCGGCCGTGTCGCCCGCGGCGACGATGCTTCTCAACAGTGCGTCGCTTCCGCCCGCGAATTGCACCGCCAGAACGGCTCCGGTCACGCCTGCGACGATGAATGTGAGCACCAGCGGCCCGACAGCTCGGACCCGACG
>JBFGYN010000402.1:0-3861 GCA_041587415.1 Candidatus Competibacterales bacterium
CGCATCGCTTGGAATCGAACTCGGCCTGCTGTCCGGTGACGTTGGCCACGCGTAGAGCCGTGCGCGGAGGCAAGCCACAGCCGACGGGGGTGCGTCGCTCGGCGGGGATTCGGATTTGGATGCGTGCACGATTGAAGTGATTCTGCCCGTGTGCTCAATCCGAACAGCGCACGCCGACACACCGTCTTCGACGCATTCTGCATCACAATCTGTGACACACTTGATCAACCGACCCTCGAAGCGACCCGGTGAGCGATGCGGGGTAGCCCGGACCTTGCGTCGGTATCCGGGAAATTCGTGGAGCACTGGCCAGTCCAGCTTGGGTGATCGCGCAAGAGTCGATGTGAGACATCGACTTGCCGCGGGATCGCACGAGATGGGCGGACGTAACCGGCGAAAAACCGGATGCCATTGCCGGAGACATGGTACTAGTTGCTAACAGACCCGGGAGTTGTTGTTGTGCATGAAGCAATTTCCCAATCGGGAGCGCCCTGGTGCAAGGTCCGAGCTAGACGTATCCTGGGTTTTGATTTCGGTATGAAACGCATCGGCGTGGCCTTCGGCGAGGAAGCCACCGGCGTCGCGACACCGTTGCAAATCGTGAAGTGCGTGAACACACGGCCCGACTGGGACCGAATTTCCGATCTGGTCAGGGAGTGGTGCCCCGAGCTGCTGGTTGTGGGTCTTCCAATAAACGCTGACGGAAGCGAACACGAGGTAACGCGCGCCGCTCAAAAGTTTTCTCGTCAGCTCGGAGGACGCTACGGCATTGCGGTCGAGATGTTTGACGAGCGCCTGAGCTCCGTTGAGGCGGAGAGCCGGATTCGTGCCGCCACAGGGCAGAAACGACGCAAGGAAAAACCGGGCATTGACGCAATGGCTGCCTGCGTCATTCTGGAGGACTGGCTTCGGGCCCGAGCTCCAGCCCGCATCGCCCGCCAGGCTTCCGAATGACAGCGCGGCGGCGGTGCTTCGGAGCACGCACGGGGACAGGAGTGCCGATTCGTGATTTCCTTCTCGAGGAAAGTACCTGCCAGGGCAGCCCCGCTTCCTGGAGATTCGCGATCATCGACATAGCAATCATTTCTCCAGAGTTCGAGCGACCCGCCAAGGGATTTGGGCCAAACACATGATGCCTCTCGACCCAGGGGCTCTCCTGTCCGCGCTGGCAGCGGACCTTACGGCCAAACTGAACCGGCGCAGTGCGCCCGACCCGGTGATGGTGGGTATCCATACGGGCGGCCTGTGGATTGCGGGCGAGCTGCACCGGCGTCTGGGTATCCGCGAACCCCTCGGAAGTCTCGACATTTCGTTTTATCGCGATGATTTTACACGCATTGGCCTCAATCCTCAGGTGCGGCCTTCACATCTCGAAGCGCCGATTCGAGACCGCCACGTGGTGCTCGTCGATGATGTTCTGTTCACCGGCCGAACGGTGCGCGCCGCACTGAACGAAATATTCGACTATGGCCGCCCAGCCTCGGTCATTCTGGCGGTGTTGATCGATCGGGGCGGACGCGAGCTACCTATCGCGCCTGACGCGGTGGGCGCGACCCTGGAGTTACCCCTAGGGCAGCAGATCAAGCTTGCCGGCCCCGACCCACTTAGCCTTTCAGTGCTCGACGTCACGTGAGCGGAGCCGAGTGAACGAACGAAGATGAAAGACCAGGGATCGCTGCAATTCGACGGGTCTGGCCGATTGCGGCATTTGCTCACCACGGAAGGACTGGGTCGCGAGCAGATAACCCGGATCCTCGACACCGCCGAGTCGTTCATCAGCGTCACCCAGCGCGAAGTGAAAAAAGTTCCCCTGCTCAGGGGCAAGACGGTCGTCAATCTTTTCTTCGAGGCCAGTACCCGAACCCGGGTCACGTTCGAGCTGGCGGCAAAGCGGCTTTCGGCCGACGTGCTCAACCTCAACGCGACCAGTTCATCCACCGTGAAGGGAGAATCGCTGCTCGACACCCTGCGCAATCTGGAATCCATGCACGTGGACATGTTCGTGGTTCGGCACGAGATGAGCGGTGCGGCGCACTTCGTCGCGAGTCACTGCCAACCGCATGTCGCCGTGCTCAATGCCGGTGACGGGCGTCATGCCCATCCGACCCAGGCGCTGCTGGACGTGTTTACCATTCGACGCCATCGGGATCGGTTCGAAGACTTGACCGTCGCCATCGTCGGAGACGTGCTTCACTCGCGGGTTGCACGGTCGCAGATTCACGCGCTCAAGGCACTCGGCACCGGCGAGATCCGCTTGATCGGGCCCAGGACGTTGATCCCGTTCGAAGTCGAAGGACTGGGGGCGAAGGTGTTCACGAATCTCGATGTGGGCCTCGCAGACGTGGACGTCGTGATCATGTTGCGCCTACAGCGTGAGCGCATGCAGGGTGCTCTGCTACCGAGCGAGCACGAGTATTTTCGAGAATTCGGATTGACCCGCGAGCGCCTGCGCATCGCGAAACCAGACGCCCTCGTGATGCACCCGGGGCCGGTAAATCGCGGCGTCGAGATCGAATCGATGGTAGCCGACGGTCCTCAGTCGGTGATCCTCGAGCAGGTGAGTAACGGCATCGCGATACGCATGGCAGCCATGTCCATGGTCATGAGCGCTCACGCTATTGGCGACCCGGGTCGAGCCCCGTGAGGACCAGCATCTGCCATGGGCACCTGGTGGATCCCGGCCAGGGCATCGACCGCCAGGACGATCTCCACATTGCCGACGGGTCGATCGTCGCAATCGGCGCGACCCCGGACGGCTTTCGGGCCGACAGGGAAATCGACGCGAGCGGCCTGGTCGTCTGCCCAGGATTCGTAGACATGTGCGCCCGTCTTCGGGAACCGGGACAGGAGCACAAGGCGACCATCGCGACAGAGACCCGTGCCGCCGTGGCGGGTGGCATCACCACCCTGTGCGTGCCACCTGACACCCATCCGGTGATCGATGACCCGTCCGTCGTAGAATTGATCAATCGGCGTAGTCGCGAAACGGGCGTGGCCCGGCTAGTGACCATCGGAGCGCTGACGTTGGGGCTCGGGGGCGAGTTGCTCAGTGAGATGGCCGCACTCAAAGCAGCGGGATGCGTGGGGGTGGGAAACGCCTGGGTTCCCGTCACCAACACGCTCGTCATGCGGCGGGCGATGGCGTATGCCGCAACCTACGATTTGACGGTTTTCCTGTTCGCGGAGGATCCGTGGCTCAGTGCGGGCGGTCACGCCCACGACGGGGCGATAGCCAACCGAATGGGCCTACCCGGCATCTCGGTCTCGTCAGAAACCGCTATCGTCGCCCGCGATCTCGCGCTCGTCGAGGAGGTGGGGGTCAGGGCGCATTTCTGCCGGTTGAGCAGCGCCCGAGCCGTAGAGATGATCACACGCGCGCAAGGCGAGGGTCTGCCCGTGTCGGCGGACGTCAGTGCCCATCAGTTACATCTGACAGACGCCAACATCAGAGACTTCAACAGCCTCGCCCACGTCAGACCGCCGGCCCGCACCGAACGCGACCGAGACTTTCTGAGGAGCGGCGTGCGCTCCGGCGCGATCCGGGCCGTTTGCTCGGACCACCAGCCCCACGAGCCGGACGCCAAACTGCGTCCGTTTATCGCAACGGAACCGGGAATTTCGGGTTTGGAGACTCTACTTCCGCTTACACTGTCGCTGGTGGATGACGGAATGGCGCTGCGCGATGCGATCGCCCGACTCACCTCTGATCCTGCGCGCATTCTGGGCCTGGAAGCAGGTACCCTGAGAAGCGGCGCACCGGCGGACGTTTGCGTATTCGATTCGACTGGGCGTTATGTACTGGACGAGAACGAACTCTGCAGCAGCGGCCGAAACACACCCTTCGCCGGGATGCAGCTCACC
>JBFGYN010000403.1:0-3855 GCA_041587415.1 Candidatus Competibacterales bacterium
CGTGCTATCGCCGGGAGAGCGATGCCCATGACACACTGTTTTCTGCCAATTTCTGAATAATGCGTATGGTGCAATCGCTTAGAACGGTTTTGAGCGGCCTGGTGAGCGATGCGGGCTAGGGAGCGCTAAAGACGCATGCCTTTGCTCAAGTTTCTGCTGTAGAAAATCTCCATCATCTCGCGGCGCATCCGTTGTTCGATTTCCTGCTGCTCGCGCAGCGGGATTTCGTCCTTTTCCACATCGAACAGGTAGTCGTCGAGATTGAAGTCCTTAACCACCATTTTCGTGTGGAACACATTCTCTTGGTAGACGTTGACGTCGAGCATCTGGTAGCGCTGCTGGGTATCGCGTGCGATGTAGTTCTGGATGGAATTGATCTTGTGGTCGATAAAGTGCTTTTTTCCTTTGACATCGCGCGTGAAACCGCGGACTCGGTAATCGACTATGACAATGTCGGATTCGAAGCTGTGTATCAGGTAATTCAGGGCCTTCAACGGTGAGATGAGTCCACAGGTGGACACATCGATGTCTGCACGAAAGGTGCTTACGCCACTGTCGGGATCGCTCTCCGGATAGGTGTGGACACACACGTGGCTCTTGTCCAGATGTGCAACGGCGGATTCGGGCAGTGGACCGGGACCAATTCCAGTCTCGGTATTCGCCAGTGGCATGGGTTCTTCCGCGATCAGCAGCGTGACGCTCGCGCCTTGTGGGTCGTAGTCCTGTCGTGCGATGTTCAAGATGTTGGCGCCAATGATGTCGCAGACTTTGCTCAAAATCTCCGTTAGCCGTTCGGCGTTGTAAGCCTCATCGATGTATTCGATGTAGCGGCGCTTGTGCTCTCGCGACTTCGCGTAACAAACATCGTAGATATTGAAGCTCAGAGCTTTGGTGAGATTGTTGAACCCGTGCAGCTTCAGCCTTGGTATCGGCTTCGGCTTTGGTTTCCTGGACTTACTCAATTCGCTGCCCCCGATGGGCGACGGGCGGCCATGTCAGCTCGACTGATGGTGTGCCGCTTACTTGCCGGCATCTACGATTTCGAAGTCGTGGGTGATCTCGGCCGTTTTGCCCAGCATAAGGGAAGCGGAGCAGTACTTCTCGGCCGACAGGTTTACGGCCCTTGCCACGTGTTTCTCCGACAGCCCCTGCCCGGTGAGCACGAAGCTAACGTGAATGCGGGTGAAGACTTTCGGTTCCGTCTCCGCGCGCTCGGCGGAGAGGCGCACCTCGCAATCCTCGACCGGCTGCCGCGCCTTGCGAAGAATGTGTAGTACGTCGAAGGCTGTGCAGCCGCCCATCCCCATGAGCAAGAGTTCCATCGGACGCGCCCCGAGATTGCGGCCACCGTGCTCCGGCGCACCGTCCGTCACGACGGAATGGCCGCTGCCGGACGTGGCGACGAAACTCGCGCCGTCCACCCACTTTATGCGCGCTTCCATCAAGAATGTCCTTAGCTCAGTTGCTCGAAAACAAATCTGCGAGACGGGCGCCAGGGTCGCTCGCCCGCATGAACGCCTCGCCAACCAGGAAGCAGTGAATTCCCTGGCGGCACATGGCCTGGACCTGTTCTCGGGTATTGATGCCGCTCTCTGTCACCACGAGCCGATCCGGCGGAACCCTCGGTGCCAGTGTGCTCGTTGTCTCGAGGTTGACGCGGAAATCTCTGAGATCCCGATTGTTGATGCCCAAAAGTGGGGTGTTCAAGCCCAGCGCTCTTTCCAGTTCCGCCCCATCGTGCACTTCCACCAGCACATCGAGTCCAAGCGTCACTGCGCAATCAGCAAGTTCCGCCAGCTGCCGGTCGTCGAGCGCTGCCACGATGAGGAGAATGCAGTCGGCCCCGAGCACCCTGGATTCGTAGACTTGATAGGGGGCGATAACAAAATCCTTACGAAGCACCGGCAGTCTGCTCGCGTCCCGTGCGGCAACGAGAAAATCGTCGTCCCCTCGGAAGAAATCCCGATCGGTGACGATGGAGAGGCAGGCGGCACCGTTACGCGCGTAGCTCTCGGCGATTTGTGCCGGATCGAAGGGATCCCTCAGCAGCCCCTTGCTCGGCGATGCTCGCTTGATCTCCGCGATGACTCCGCATTCGCCGCCAGCGACCTTCGCACGAAGCGCATTACTGAACTCACGAGCCGGGGCCGCATCCGCGCAGCGGGCGCGCAAGTCACCGAGCGGGAATTTCGCGGATCGCTCGGCGATCTCTTCGCGCTTTCGATCGAGGATGCGTTTCAATATGTCGGGCAGCCGGCTCATCCCATTCGTCGCAGCGATGGACAGGAGGGCGCGCAGTTTACAGAGACGCGCAAAATTGCACCAGTTCGTCCAATTTCCGGCCAGCGGCTCCGTCGGCAATGACTTGGCGGGCGCGGTCGACCCCGCCGCCGAGACTCTCGGCGAGCCCAGCGACGTAAAGCGCCGCCCCCGCATTGAGCTGCACAATGTCCCGTGCCGGCCCAGGCTCGTTGCCAAACACCCGCCTGATCAGGTCGAGACTGGCGTGGGCGTCGTCAACCTTCAACGGCGATTGGTCCTGTCGATTGATGCCGAAGTCCTCGGGCTTGACGGTGTACGTTCCGATTGCACCATCCCGGAGTTCTGCGATTGCGGTCGCATCGGAAATGCTGATCTCGTCGAGCCCGTCCAGGGAATGCACGACGAGCACGTGCTCCGAGCCCAGGATCTTCAGCACCTGCGCAATGGGTTCCAACCAGGCGCTGTCGAACACACCCATGATCTGGCGCTTGACGCCTGCCGGGTTGGTCAGTGGACCAAGAAGATTGAACAGCGTTCTGACGCCCAGTTCCCGGCGCGGGCCAATCGCGTGCTTCATGGCACCGTGATGACCCGGGGCGAACATGAATCCGATACCCACTTCCTCTATGCAGCGTCCAACCTGTTCCGGGGTCAAATCCAGGCGCACTCCCGCCAACTCCAGCACGTCGGCGCTACCGGATTTGCTCGAAACGGAGCGGTTGCCGTGTTTCGCGACTCGCCCGCCGGCACCGGCCACAACAAAGGCGCTGGCGGTTGACACGTTGAATACTCCGGAGGCGTCACCACCGGTGCCGCAGGTATCGATCACGTGGTTGTCGGCGAGCGGGACTCGTGCGGCCATGTCACGCATTACCGATGCTGCGGCCGCGAGTTCCTCGGGGGTTTCCCCTTTCAGCCGCATAGCGACCAGAAAACCGCCGATCTGTGCGGGCGTGGCCTCTCCGGTCATCATCTGGCGCATGACGTTTTTCATGTTCTCAGCGGATATGTCCCGCCCTTCGATCGCTTCGGCTACCGCCTGCTGTATGTTCATGTGGCCTGCTCTCCTGGATCCTTCTGGCCGATGCGTGGAAACGGCGGCCTCAGCCTACAATCTCAGCGCCAGCAATCGCAATGCTGCGAGCGCACCGTCACTCCCTCGCTCAGGCGGATTCGAGAAAGTTCCTGAGCAAATCGTAGCCGCGACTGGTCAGAATCGATTCCGGGTGAAACTGGACCCCTTCGACTACCAGTTCTCGGTGCCGGACACCCATGATCTCGCCGACCCCCCCATCGTCCGCCTCCGTCCAAGCGGTTACCTCCAGGCATTGTGGAACGGCATCCTTGTCGATCACGAGGGAATGGTAACGGGTCGCCTCGAATGGGCTCGGCAAGCCACGAAACACACCCAGGCCCGTATGCCGAATGGAGGAAGTCTTGCCGTGCATGACCTGGTGGGCGTGGGTGATTCGTCCGCCGAAAGCCTGACCAATGCTCTGGTGACCCAAGCAAACGCCCAGTATCGGCACACGGCCGGAAAAACGCTCGATGGTGGGCACCGAGACGCCGGCCTCGTTGGGCGTGCACGGCCCC
>JBFGYN010000404.1:0-3830 GCA_041587415.1 Candidatus Competibacterales bacterium
GTCTTCGGGGTGTTGGATTGCACCCACAAGACCCTCGGTATTGCACAGGGGCCAGACTTTCTTGACCTCGTCGGGTGTCAGATACTTCACCTCCACGCCGACCGTGCCGGCGACGCCTGCATAGTAGCGGTATTCGTCCATTCGGTCCTGGGTACAGGCGAGGCGGATGTTGCTCACCTTGCGCAGGCCCACGTGCTGCCCGGTCTCCTCCTCCAGCTGCTGATAGAACCGGACCGAATACTTGTGCAGCTGCCCCACCGAATAGCTCATGTTGAAAAGCGGCAGCAGTCCGGCCGCATGCCAGGTGGACCCGGAGGTCAGCTCCTTGCGCTCGACCAGAACCGCGTCGCTCCAGCCTTTCTTCGCCAAGTGATAGAGCGTGCTGACGCCCACGACGCCACCACCGACAACAACTACCCGCGCACGTTCTCTCATCAATTCAAACCTCTTGCCTGGTGAGTCGTTGAGGAATCTCCGATCAATCAGCAATTTCCTCGACGACGCATGGACGTGGCGTCGGAATCCACGTGGCGCCCTGTCGATTCCGGGAGCTAAACGAACACGGCGTATTCGTACTCCGCCGCTGGAAATTCCTACGTGGAACCGTGCAGGGCGTCATCACTGGGCCGCGGGAGAGCCCGGCGGAACCCCGTAAAGTGCCCGGAAGTGTAGACGGGCACCGGTCGTTTCGCGCATTCCCTCTGCGACTGACGTATGCGGAAATGCGTCATGACGCCCAGCGGCACGAGAGGGTCGCGAATCCGCCAGACCCATCGCCCGTCTGACTCCCATACTCGGTGCCAAGGTGAAGCGGCGCACGCCGAGCGTCTCGTGCGAGCCTGCGAGCATACCCGGGCCGCACCAAACACGGCACTAGGAGAAGCGGATCATGAGCGAGGCGGATGCACCCCGGCGTTCACGCCGCGGGGGGGGTCGAGAGGCACTGAGGGCCGCGCGTCTGCGGGGTTCCGTGAGACACGATGCCTATGTACAACGCAAGGTCCCGGTCTACGAGGTACTTGCGGAAGACGGCCTGGCACTGATCGAGCACAATGCCGATACCATCCTGGAAGAGATTGGTATCGAGTTTCGCGAAGACCCGGAAGCGCTTGAAATGTGGCGCGATGCGGGGGCAGACGTGAACGGAGAACTCGTGCGTTTTCCGCGCGGCTTCTGCCGGTCCATCATTCAGAAATCGGCACCGGCGCAGTTCACTCAGCATGCCCGAAATCCCGCACGAAGCGTGGTGATCGGCGGCGAAAATTGTGTGCTGGTACCGGCCTACGGTCCGCCGTTCGTTCGCGATTTGGACCAGGGCCGCCGTTACGCCACGATCGGCGATTTCCAGAACTTCGTGAAACTGGCTTATATGTCCCCGGCGCTACACCACTCCGGCGGCACCGTTTGCGAACCCGTCGATCTTCCGGTCAACAAGCGCCATCTCGACATGATCTATAGCCACATGAAGTACAGCGACAAGTGCTTCATGGGCTCCGTGACCGCACCCGAGCGTGCTCAGGACACCGTGGATATGGCCAAGATCCTGTTCGGCGACCAGTTCACCGACCCGGAAACCGGCGCGGAGAAGACAGTGGTCATCAACTTGATCAACGCCAATTCGCCCATGACCTTCGATGCGACGATGCTTGGTGCTGCAAAGGTTTACGCACGGAACAATCAAGCGACCATCATCACACCGTTCATCCTCGCCGGAGCCATGTCGCCGGTGACCGTCGCCGGAACTTGCGCTCAGATTTTGGCCGAGGTACTCGCCGGGATGGCGTTCGTGCAGCTGGTACGACCGGGGGCACCGTGTGTGTTCGGCACTTTCGCGAGCTCCATCTCGATGCAGTCCGGCGCGCCGACGTTCGGCTCGCCGGAACCGGCTCTCGTCATGTATGTAGCCGGCGCACTTGCCCGCCGGCTGGGCGTTCCATACCGCAGCGGCGGCGCCCTTTGCGCCGCCAAGATCCCCGATGCACAGGCGGCATACGAGTCCGCCAACACACTGCAGACAGCCATGTTGGCGGGCGTAAACTTCATGCTGCACACGGCGGGATGGCTGGAGGGTGGTCTGGCCATGGGTTACGAGAAATTCATCATGGACGCTGACCAGGCGGGCATGCTGCAGACCTTTATGGGCGGCGTCGATTTGTCCGAGAACGGCCAGGCTATGGACGCAATTCGGGAGGTGGGCCCAGGCAAGCACTTCCTGGGCTGCCGCCACACCCAGGCGAACTTCGAGACGGCGTTCTATCGCTCGATCGTCGCCGACAACAACAGCTTCGAGCAATGGGAGTCCGACGGTGCGCTCGACACGGCCCAGCGCGCGAACCGTATCTGGAAAAAGATGATTCGCGACTATGAGGCGCCGGACATCGACCCCGCCGTGGACGACGCGCTTCGTGATTTCGTCGCGAACCGCAAGGCGGCATTCCCGGATTCGAACTACTGACCCAGGCACTTCGCATTGACGAGCAAACCGTTCCTCTCATAACTTAAGACCAAGCTCGCGCTCGGCGGAACAAGATGGCCGCAATGGGTTATCGCGGAGGCAGCCGTGAATCGAGTGACGAATAACGGCTTTTCTTGCTCTCACCCGGGGATCTAAACCATGGCGGCACTGTTGGCCAAGATGGTGTCGCTGTTGCTGGCGATCGGACTGTTGCAGTTCGGCTCCGGCATGTTCAACACGTTCATCGGGTTGCGCGCCTCGTTCGAGGGATTTCCGAAGGAAGTCACCGGGCTTCTCATGTCGGCCTACTACGCCGGACTGGTGTTGGGCACCCTGCGCTGCGGCCAACTGGTCAACCGTATTGGCCACATCAGGGCGTTCTCGGCATTCTGCGCCGTCACCGCGGCGTCGGTTCTCGCCATTTCGATTTATCCGCACGAGGCCATCTGGATCGCGCTGCGCTGCATCATGGGATTCAACCTGGCAGGGCTCTACATGGTCAGCGAAAGCTGGCTGAACGCCAAGTCGTCCGGCAAGAACCGCGGCACGCTATTGGCCATCTACATGATGACGTCGTACCTGTTTGCCGGCTTGGGTCAGCTTGGCGTGGGCGTATTCGACACCGGGAGCCAAAACGCTTTCATGCTGGTAGGTATTGCGCTGGCGCTCGCGCTGGTACCGGTGGCAGTCACGCGTGAGAGCCACCCCGACCCCGTTGACAGCAGTCATTTCAATTTTCGCAAGCTGTGGGAAATTTCGCCGCTCGCGCTCGCCGGGTGCCTTTGTTCCGGCCTGGGACTCGGTGCGCTGTACGGAATGGGCCCGATTTACGGTCAGGACATCGGGCTCTCGGTCCAGCAAATTGCCACCTTTATGGGCATTACAGTCATCGGCGGCCTGGTGCTGCAATACCCGATCGGATGGCTGTCCGACCGATTCGATCGGCGCTGGGTGATCATGGGTGCAACCCTGGCGGCCGCCGCTGCAAGTTTCACGGTCGTCATCGTGCTCCGCGGTGGGCTTTTTGAAATGCGGTTGCCGTCCGGAACCGTGACCCTCCTCTATGCCCCGTACCGGGTGCCCCTGTACATCATCTCCGCGACGTTCGGCGGCTTCGTGGCCACGATCTACCCGTTGTGCGTGGCCTATGCCAACGACTACATCGAACCGAAAGATCTCGTTCACGCGAGTGCCGGAATGGTGCTGGCCTACGGAGTCGGGGCCGCAATCGGTCCCAGTGCCGCCGCCGCGCTCATGTCCCGAATTGGACCCGAGGGGCTGTTTCTGTTCACCGGCGGCGTTGCGATGGCGTTGGCGGCGTTCATCGTCTACCGCATGCGCCGGCGGCACTGGGTGGAGATCGTGGAGAAAGAAA
>JBFGYN010000405.1:0-3816 GCA_041587415.1 Candidatus Competibacterales bacterium
AATTCTGAAGTAACCCCCACCGCCACACGGCAAATTTTTTCCCATCAAAACGGTGGTGCTGATAGGGATCTCCAGCAGGCCGCCGTTCTCCGCTTGAAACGGAAACCGGGGGAAACTCGGTGAGCCGTAATGGTCGTGGTGGATTGGATTGATGCTCGAGCTGTACCGGTACCCGGACTCCTGCAAAACGTCGAGTGCCCAGAGATTGGTGCTCTCGATAGAAAAGCTCGCGGCTCGAAAGCCGATCACCTCGGTGCCACAGATGTCCTCGAGAAGCCTCTTCGTACCCTCGACATCCTGTCGAAACTCCGCGGGAGTCTGACTCGTGGCGCGAACGTGATTGAATCCGTGACTTGCAATCTCGTGACCGGCGTCTGAAATGCGCTTGATGAGCTGACCGTGGCGTTCCCCGATCCACCCGAGGATGAAAAATGTCGCAAGGGTTTCGTATTCGTCGAGCAATTCGAGAATACGCTCGACATTCTGCTCAACCCTGCTTGGATGTCGATCCCACGCGTTGCGATCGATGTGCCCGTCGAACGCCGATACCTGGAAATGCTCCTCGACATCAATCGACATGGCGTTGACCATCGTTCCGGTCACGCGATTCAGTTCCGATTGTAGCGATCTTCGAAACGAACGATGTCGTCCTCACCGAGATAGGAGCCGGATTGGACCTCTATGACTTCCAGGGGCACCGATCCGCAGTTCTCCAGGCGGTGTTTCGTCCCTATCGGAATGTAGGTCGACTCGTTCTCACAAAGGTAAAGGGTATCCTCGTTCCGAGTGACTTTGGCCTTTCCTTTGACGACGACCCAATGCTCGGCGCGTTTGTGGTGGAGCTGGAGCGAGAGGGCGGCACCGGGTTTTACAGTCAGGCGCTTTACCTGGTAGCCCTCGCCAGAGTCCAGCTGCTCGTAATCTCCCCACGGCCGATAGACCCGGCGGTGCGTTTTGCCCTCCTCGCGTCCCGTTTTCTTGAGCCAATCGACCAGGCTGCGAACGTCTTGCGTATGATCCTTGTTCGCGATTAGCACAGCATCGGCGGTATCGACGACGACTGCATCCTCGAGGCCTATGGTGGCGACGAGTCGATTCCCTGCAATGACGAGACAATTGTGCGTAGCTTTGGTGAACACGTCGCCCTGAGTCAAGTTTCCCGAGGCGTTCCGTTCACCCAGATCCAGGAAGGCACGCCAAGAACCGATGTCCGACCAGCCGGCATCGAGTGGGACGACTGCGGAACGAATGTTGGTCTCTTCGCCCGCGCCTTCGTTTCCAGACGCCGAGCTTGTCAGAGGCTCCATGACGGCGTAGTCGATGGAATCGCTGGGACAGCTTTCAAAGTTGCCCGGGTCGACTCGAAAAAAGCAGCTATCGATCGTGCCCGCATCGACCGATCGCCTGCAGGCTCTCAAGATATCGCCTCGATATCGGCCGATAGCGCTCAGCCAGACGGATGCGCGCATCATGAACATGCCGCTGTTCCACAGATAGTTCCCGTCCCCGTAATACGCTTCTGCCGTCGGCTGGTCCGGCTTTTCGACGAATGCGTCGATCATTCTGGCTGAAGAAGCTTCCTCGCCTTCGTCGATTGCCCTGCCGGCACGAATATAGCCGTAGCCGGTATCGGGATGTGTGGGGACGACGCCGAAGATGACGATGTAGCCTTGCGCGGCAAGCCCCGCACCGGTCCGCATCGCGCGATGAAACGCGGCGAGATCGGCAATCACGTGATCGGCGGGCATCACGAGGAGAACGGGATCCTGACCCTCAACCTGAGATGTCAGGGCGGCGACCGTGAGCGCCGGAGCGGTGTTTCGCCCGACGGGCTCGAGAAGGATGCGTTGGGGCGTGTGACCGATAGCCTCGAGCTGCTCGAGCGTGAGAAAACGGTGCTCCTCGTTGCAGGAGACTATCGGGGCTTGAATTTCGATCTGGCCTCCGGTCAGGCCATCTAGGCGCACGACGGTTTCCTGGAGAAGAGTATTGGCGCCGGTCAGGCGCAGGAGCTGCTTCGGGTACTCTTCGCGGGATAGGGGCCAGAGACGGGTGCCGGAGCCACCGGCGAGGATTATCGGGAGAATTCGGGACATCTCTCTTCGTTGGTTTGCGACGGTCGTCGGGCTTTGTTCGCGAGCACGCTCGCGACTATCGGGGGGAAAGGGACGACATCACTTGTCATCCTCTCCGAGATCCTTTTGGTTCAGAAGGGCCTTTCGAAGCAAGGCCAGTTCCTCGCGAACAGCCCCGGTCAGGTCGGTCATCGATTGCTCGACGGCGGCCAGGCGATTGTCGGCCTCGGCCGGCGGCGTGCTCTTTGGCGGCACCGGGGCTGCTCGGGGCTCGACTTTCAACTCGTCCGAGGCGATCTGAGGCGATACGTCCAGAGGCGGCAAGGTTATCGACTCGTCGGCTGGGCCGCCCTGCTCTTCGATGATGTCGCTCGCGACCGAGTTGAGGCAATGTTGGTTGATCTCGTGGACTTCTTCCAAGTAACCGTAGAGCAACAGGCGATCCATCAGCGTGTTGATGCGTCTGGGCACGCCGTCCGTGAACTCGAAGATGCCGTCGAAGACGTTTTCCGTGAAGGCAGGGTCGCCCCGCCACCCCGCAAGACGCAGGCGGTGCTCGATGTAGCCTCGCGTCTCCTCGGTATCGAGGGGCTTCAAGTGATAGGCGGCGATGACGCGCTGGCGCAATTGCTCGAAGCCTTCGGTGCGCATGGTGGCGCGGAACTCGCGCTGCCCGAGCAGGAAACTCTGCACCATTGGGCGACCTTTCATCTGGAAATTCGAAAGCATGCGAAGCTCTTCGATGGCTTTGCGCGGCAGTCCCTGGCATTCGTCGACGACCAGCAACACCCGTTTGCCTTCCTGGATGCAGCCTCGGAAATAGGATTCGAGGCTTCGCAGGAGCGAGGCCTTGTTCATGCGCTGATAGGCGATTCCATACCCGGCGGCCACCATCCTCAGAAGATCGTCCGCCTGCATCTGCGTCGTCACGATGTGCGTGCCGATGACGTTCTCCTTTGGCAGGAGCTGGAAGAGCGTGCTGACGAGCAGCGTCTTACCGGTGCCAACGTCACCGGTGATGATGATGAAACCTTCGCCCTGCCTGATGCCGTAGCGCAGATAGGCGAGCGCGCGCTTGTGGCCCCGACTACTGTAGAAGAACCGCGGATCGGGGCTCAGGCGGAAGGGCTTGGCCTTTAGATTGTAGAATTCCTCATACATATTAGAAGTATTTTGTGAGTCCCAATGTCACACGGTTCTCATCGTAGCTCTGGCTCGGGGCATCGGAGTTCTGGGTGATGTGTTGAACGTCTAATCTGGCGGAAAAATCCCGCGCAAATTGCCGATTCAGGCCGAGACCGACCTGCCATTGGGTGCGGTCCGGAGTCGAGCCGTCGAATTCGGACCGTTGCGCGCGGCCCGAAAGCCTGATCGAGAGTCGTCGTGAGAGCCTGCGGTTCACGAACACCCGCACACCGTAGACTTCCTCGTCGGGGCTGATCTCGAAATCTCTGCGCTGATCATAGAGCGTGACACCGACATCGGTGCGCCGGCCGCGCACGGCAATTGTGCCTTCGAATGTCCTATTGACAACCACCTGGTTGGTGATGCTGGGTGTATCGATGGGGATTTGGATGGCTTCCCCCGTATCCGGGTCCAGAATCGGATCGCCGAACGGGTCGAGTAGCGGAATGAAGGTTCGCGTGGTTCTAGTCTGGTTGGTGGTGGTCAGAACCTCCGCGTAACGGAACGCTAACGACGTGCGGCGGCTGCGATAGGTCGCATTCAGAAATGGCGCGAC
>JBFGYN010000406.1:0-3814 GCA_041587415.1 Candidatus Competibacterales bacterium
GTGAACCCAATCGACTTCGAAAACGCCGAGGGCAACTTGGGTATTGCGAACGCGCTCCTTGGTCACCTCGCCGAAAAGCTCCCCATTTCGCGCTGGCAACGGGATCTAACCGATTCCACGGTGCTCCGAGCGCTGGGTCTCGCGTTTGGGCACTCCCTGATCGCCCACAAATCCCTCTTGAAGGGACTCGGTCGGCTGCAAGCCGATCCCGAACGTCTGGCCGCCGACCTGGACACGAACTGGGAACTTCTGGCGGAACCGATACAGACGGTAATGCGCCGCTATGGCATTGAGGAACCGTACGAAAAGCTCAAGGCGCTGACGCGGGGACGGCACGTGGACGCCGCTGCCATGAAGGAGTTCGTCTCGGCACTCGACCTTCCCGAACAAGCCAAGCATCGCCTGCTGGAAATGACCCCCGCCAACTACATCGGCAATGCGGCGGTGCAGGCGCGAAAAGTATAGCCAATGCCAGCAGCCGTCCAATCGAACGAACGGTCGTTCGCCGAAATGGGCTGCGCCCAGTTCCTGTCCGAGTATTGGCAGCGCAGGCCTCTGCTGGTGCGAGAGGCGTTCCCCGGTTTCCGAAGCCCGCTGGATCCGGACGACCTTGCCGGGCTGGCGTGCGAGAGCACGGTGGAATCGCGCATCGTGAGTGAATCGCGCAAGGCTCCGCACTGGCGGGTTCGTCACGGGCCGTTTCGCCCGGAAGACTTCGCCGCACTCCCCCGCTCCCGTTGGACTTTACTTGTCCATGACGTGGAGAAGCACCTGCCGGAGCTGTGCCACATCATTGACCGATTTCGATTCGTCCCGGACTGGCGTATCGACGATCTGATGGTCAGTTACGCGACCGACGGCGGCTCAGTCGGTCCGCACTACGATGACTACGATGTGTTTCTGCTGCAGGCAACCGGCACTCGGCGTTGGCGATTCGGCGGCCCCGGGGCAAGCGAGGAAAATTGTGCGGCGGAAGAGGAGCTTCGCATCATGAGCCAATTCCAACCGGAATGCGACGTGCTCCTGGAGCCCGGAGACATGCTTTACCTGCCGCCTCGCGTTCCACATCACGGGGTGTCGGAAGGCGACTGCATGACATTCTCGATCGGTTTCCGCGCGCCCACTTGGCAGCAATGGCTCGGTGCAGTTTTCGAACGACTCCTGGAACGAGTGGACGCCGATGCTCGATACTCGGATCCGGGACTCTCACCTGTGGAGCACCCGGCGGAGATCGACCAACAGACCATCGCGACATTTCGCGCCCATCTCGAGTCAATGCTCACGGTCTCCGAAGAAGACCTGGCGCAGTGCTTGGGCACCTGGTTGACCGAACCCAAAGAACACCTCGACGCGCAACCAAGCGAGCAGCACTGGCACGCGGCGGACCTCGGCTCATTGCTGAGTCGCGGTGCTGGGCTGCAAAGAAATCCGGCCGTAAGATTCTTGTTTTCGGAGCGATCCGGAAATGGCATGACTTTGTACGTCAACGGGTACGCGTTCCGGGTTCCAGGCGGCTGTGAGCCATTGGTTCGCGCTCTGTGCCTTGGGGCTATCGTGTCGAGCAGGGAGTTGGAGACGAGCAAAGCCCCCGCGGGAATCCTATCCTTTCTGGCAGAACTTCTAAATTGCAGCTATCTAATGGTGTGTGACGGACCAGTTTGAAGTGCAAGCCACGACCTGGGGCGAGGCCGGCCCGGAACTGTCGCGAATTCGGTACCGCGTGTTCGTAGATGAACAACGAGTCCCGAGAGAAATCGAGTGGGATGGGCGCGACCCTCAGTGCTCGCATGTCGTTGCGCGTTTAGCCGACGGTACGGCAATCGGGACGGGGCGCCTGCTTCCGGACGGGCATATTGGCCGGGTAGCCGTCATTCCCGAATGGCGGGGCCATGGGGTCGGCATTGCTATCATGGGCAGTCTCATCAGGCTCGCCCGCGACCAAGGCCTGCATTTCGTCGCACTCAACGCCCAACTGCACGCTCTGGGGTTCTACGAAGCGCTCGGGTTTGCGGCCGAGGGTCCTGAGTTCATGGAAGCGGGTATCCCACACCGAGCCATGCGATTGCGGCTTGCCCGAACAATCCCGTGAGGATCAGACAGTGACGAATGAATCAGGGATGGAGCATGGCGTCTCGGAACGGTTACGGATCACCACGGAATTGATCTCCGCCAGCCGCGATTCCATTGCCGTGTTTGCCCCCGCCTTGGAGCGCACGCTTTTCAACGACGAGTTGTTGGTAGATGCCCTTCGCCGGTTCGTCCTGGGCAACGATCACGCTCAGGTTCGCATCTTGATCCTCGAAGGCGGTCGTTCCTTGCACGATTGCTGTAATTTGGTTCAGGTCGTCCAGCGACTCAGCAGCAAGATCGAGCTCCGGGTCGTGGACCGCAGTCAGATCCGGGATCGACAGGAGTATCACGAATATTTCGTGGTAACCGACCGCCGCAATGTCGTTCAGCAGCACGGACTCGCGGAATCCGTATTCTGGTACTACCGAGACGCACCGCGCCGGGCACAGGTGCTCATCGATGTGTTCGAGCCTTTGTGGCAGCAAGCCCTGGGGGACCCTGAGCTTCGGCGGCTCAGCCTGTGAGCGACCAGACCGCATCGCTCGCCGGGCCAGCTGATCGAGAAGGTACGCATTCTCGCCGCTCTCCTACGGCTCATCTGCGAATATCGCGGAGCGGCGGTCTGACCCGTGACCAATCCGGGCGAGTGACAGTTCCAGCCACTGCAATGCAATGATGGCAGGCGCGGAACGTATCCGCCCTGCGTACACCTCGTGCATGGCCGTCGCTCGATCGCGACCGAAGACGCGAATATCCTCGCCTTCACTCCCGAGGCCGTGTATTCCTTCGACGCCTTCGGAGTCGACGTTCGCGAAGAACAGCGTCGCGACCTCGTCGGACCCGCCGGGACTCAGGTAGAAGTCGGTAACGCGCTTCATATCACGTGCGGTGCAGCCGACCTCTTCACCGAGCTCCCGGTGAGCCACTTCTTCCAACGACTCTCCGGGCTCGCAAATGCCGGCAACTACCTCGACCAGCCACGCTCCGTTCGGGTCGCGAATCGCCCCCACGCGGAACTGCTCCAGCAGCACCACGCGGTCCCGGGCTGGATCGTAGGGCAGCACCACTACGCAGGATCCGCGAAGGAGCAGCTCGCGGTCTATGGGACCCACCGTGCTGCCGCGGTAGCACTCGTGCTCGAGGCGATGACGTTCGAGGCGAAAGAAACCGTCGTGGCATAGGTCGGTTTGAAGAAGATTGAATCGGTACTGCATGACTCGGCGAGCTCCCACTGGGAAAACACCGATTAAATCAGAGTTTTCCCGGTGGATGACACAAAGTGGCAGTTCTTCCGCCAATTGGCAGCGACATCCGGGCAGGCGAACACAAATGTCGATCAATTCTAGCCGATTTACTGAGTTGGCATTAAATCTGCTTGGGCTAAAGCAGAATGCTTTTTCGCTCCCCCTTCGAATTGGCGCATGGGCATTCTGGCGTTCAACCCTTTTTTCGGGTGCCCAAATTTGGGCACCCGTTTCTTTTTCGTTCGCGGGTCTCGGATGGATGGCGCGCCCGAATATTGGGTCGGTGTCGCGAGGTATCGCGCAGGCTGCAGGGTGATTCAACGCCGCTTTGGCGCGAGCCCACGCATATCCGAGCAACGGTGATTCCGCCCGCCCACCTAACCCGGATATTTCAGTGCGCCGTGTAAGGCGCGTTCTCTCAGTGGGTGAAATTCCCACCCGGCAACTATCGCTCCAGCCGGTAGCAATCGGAGCGGTCGTGGAGGTAACGAAGCGGCCGA
>JBFGYN010000407.1:0-3800 GCA_041587415.1 Candidatus Competibacterales bacterium
AGCTGAAGATCCTGCTTGACGTGCGATCGCGCGAGATGGGCGGCCAGAACCCGCGAAAAGCCGGTAGCGTCCACGGTGCCAGGTTTCACGGGCTAATATCATTACAACTCACCGTTTCAACTAAGGTAAAGGCCAAAACTCGAGCGTCCTGGTGTAACCTTCTGGCTAGATCAAGTGCAATCGCGGTTGAACGGTTGTCAATTCGTCGGGCGGGGAGGGATCGCTCTGCTCGATCAATGCGTCGATGGCGCGACGCAGGCCGGCACTGTTGGGTGCGCGGGTGAGGTTTCGAATTTCGTCCAGCGACACCAGGGTCTCGCCACTCGGGGCGAGTTCGAAAATTCTGGGTTCACCGTGCCCTTGGCGCCACCAGCCGGACCACCGCAACCCGCTGAACCCGTCCTCGCCGCCCAAATCGTAGGGAATTCCTCCACGGCGAAGCGCCTCCTCGATGAGGGGAAAGCGGCCACGGGCGCGGAACGTGACCAATCGCACGAGCCGCTCCTCACGGCCTGGATCGCGACGATACCGTGTTTCATGGCGCAGCGCGTCTCGGATTCGGGTATCACTCTCCGCGTAGAGTGGGAATTCGAGCCAAGCAAACCGCGGTGACACCGAGCCGGCGGGACCCGTGTAAACGTCGGGATCCAGTGTGTCCCGGCCGGGCATCGAGGCATCTGGAAACCACGACTGCCGAAGTTCGTCCTCGAGGTCGAACTGGCGAAGGACTTTTACCCCCAGGCATTCGAGGCGGCGACTCGTGTGCTCTCCTTGCAAGGCCGCATCTTCGTAGACACCAAAGCTTTCGCAGTCGTCCTCACTGACTTGGAAATCCTGTGGCACCCAACCATCCAGATACACCCGCCAGCGCCTGTCACGGTCCTCGTCCGGGCCCACCTCGACGATGCACGCGCGCTGCCGGACGAGATCTTCCTGATGCCGCCTCGCCTCGAGAATCGCCTGTCCAGTCTCGCTGATCGCCAAGTAAAGCTCCCGCAGATTCGGCTTCTGCTCGGGATAGCGAACCGCGCGCTCGATGTCGGGCCACGGTGCGCTGCGGCGATTTCCCTGAACCACAATCGTTACGCGGTCGTCGTCCACGTCGTAAATCTGAATGTTGTTGATGTCGAAGATACCGGGAAAAGCGTGCACCACACGACACCGGGGTGGTCGCATGTGATCTGCGATGATTCGTTGGGGCTCGGGGCGTGAGTGCACGATATTCATTCTCCTTGAAATCCACGGCATGCCGGCGCGCATCGATCCGTTGCGCGAAATGCGAAGTCACGTGATCAGCGAGTATCCGGGATGCTCGCCAGCGAGACAATCCAGGCCGATCAGAAACCGCTGTAAGTCAATTCGGATTGCGGCGCTACAGCCCTGGTGAAAAATCCGTGCTAGCGTGGACACTCTATTGTTACGAGGCTTTGTAGCCGCTGGTATTTCGCTCGACCCAGCGGCCACTACCCGCTCGAGATTCCTTTTTCCAGAACGGCGCACGCGATTTCAGCGCCTCCATGATGTGGCGGCACGAATCCAATGCGTCGCCCCGATGAGTGGACCAGACCGCTGCCAACACGATGGGATCGGTCGGATAAATGTCTCCGATTCGGTGCACGACGAGGGTGTCGATGATCTGCCAGCGTAAATTCGCCTGTTCGACGATTCGCGCCACTTCTTTCTCGGTCATGCCAGGGTAGTGCTCCAAAGTCATGCATTCGACCTCGGCGCCCTCGTTGAAATCCCGCATGGTACCGACGAACACTGCGGTCGCGCCAAAACTGCCGAGATCGTCGCGCCGCTCCTCCTGGTAGGCTTGCAATGCCGCCCAGGGATCGAACGGTGCCTCGCAAATCTGCACCCTCATCGCTGACCCCCGGTTACCGGTGGAAAAAACGCAACCTCGTCCCCGTCGTGCACCGAACGATCAGCGTCGACGTACTCGTGGTTCAGAGCGGTCAATACGCTGGCGGGCAACGGTTCTCCCCCGGCGGTCATCTCCCACACGCCCTGCACAGTGAGACCCTCGTCCGCAGATACTTCGGTCTCGGCGCGGCCCAGGCGTTCCCGGAGACCTGCAAAGAAACGCACGCGAATACTCATATTGGGAGCTTTACTCCTTGCGCTAACGGTCTGCGATATTTGGTTGGGTGACGATCGTTCAATGTTTCGTCGGTTCCTGCAAAGGTTGGCCGGTGCCGGCGCCCCTGAGGCGTCCGGTCTCGTAATCGAAAACAATCCGCTCCGGGTGTAGGATCTGCCGCGCGAGTCCTTCGTCGCTGACTCTTCGCTCGATAGTGCTCACGATTTCGCCGAGGCCCCCGGGCGCCAGCGGATAGAAGTTTTCCGAGTTTAGAAACTTGCCGCTCGAATCGACTGTTTCCACCGTGTACGCGATCGTGCCCAAGTCTTCGTGAAAGTGGTTGGTGACGATGACCCCGGTGGCGCTGCGGCTGAAGCGCCCCACCACCGGCGATTCGCAGTACCAGTCGCCGCTCAACTGTGAGCAGGACTTCAGCGTAACGAGTGCGTCCTCGCCCTCGCTCGGCACTGAACCCGCCGGAGGCAGGACCAACTGCACGCGGTAGCCGTACGCGGACAGCGCCATTTGATGCTGGCGTTGAGTGCGCGTCCACGCAACGTAGCTGTCTTCTGGGTCGGGGTGCGCGCTGGCATCGCGGTCTGGCACCGCCCACCGGTCGAATGTGTAGTACGGTGACCAGACACTGGATCCCTCGCCCACGAACACGTTCCCTTCACGGGTTTTTACGGCAATGGGATTTTGCCGACCGAGAAACCCGTGCTCGAGCAGGCTCCAGAGTTTCTCGAACCCGTTCTGTTCCAACTGCACACTGAGCAAGGCGCACAGGTCGGCCAAGGTTGCGTACGACACATTCCGTGTCCGCAAGTCGAACAACTGTTGGGTCGAAGAACGGGTTTGCTGCGACACGATGCCCCGGTGGAGCAGCAGTCGCTCCAGATTTTCGGAGAACGACCGAACTTCTTGAACCGGCCCGACGAAGGCGAATGGAACCAGGAGCAGCGGCCCTGCCCCCTTTGCCCGTTCCGGATTCAGTGTAGAGATTGGGAATGCGTCTCCCTCATCCAGCCCCAGCGCGATGCGTTGTGGGCGATAGCCCCGACCCCGCATGCTGCCGCTGAACACGGTTTCCAACGCGTCGGCAATGGGAAACCCGGGCCGCAGCAGTTCAGTTTGATCGTACAAAGCACCTGAGAGCACGAAACCGAATTGTTCCACGTCACCGAGAATCGACGCGAGATCCGTGGTAACGCACTCCATGAGCTTCAGCGCGCCGGCACGATCGAGGGGCGGCGGCGAACGCCCGCCGTGCCTCTCGAGTTCATTGACCTCGATTTCCACCGTAAGAACGGCGGTTGCGGACGCCAGTTCGGGTATCTTGCTGTCTACAGCCAACTGGGCAGGCCCTTCAGCGAGTTCGGAAGTTGCATTATATCTGATGCCAGGAACCGTTCTTGACCGACTTTGGAGCGGCGCTATACTACGCGCCCGGTCGGGCGATTAGCTCAGTGGGAGAGCACTGCCTTCACACGGCAGGGGTCGCTGGTTCAAATCCAGCATCGCCCACCAACTATCAATCATTTAGGCAAAACTTCCAACTTTCTAAACAAACCTGGAGTGCAATAGGAGTGCAGGATTGTGGTACACCGGCGCGCACTTTGCGAGGGCACAAAGGATCCATGGAGCCAGCGACCACAACGACTTGGCTGGAACTTGTTGCTCCACACATGCCAAGCATCATTGTTGGCTTAGTCTCCAT
>JBFGYN010000408.1:0-3780 GCA_041587415.1 Candidatus Competibacterales bacterium
AAGTATCAAATCAGTGCAACCATCGGGACCGTATCGGCTATTGGGCTCCTCGTTTGCAGGACTGTTGGCAATGGAGATGGCGCAGCAGCTCGTCCGGGCAGGCGAACGAGTCGATCTGCTGGCGATGATCGACACGAACACGCCTGAATTGTTGCGCTCACGGTCCGCGCGACTTGCCCATATTGGACATCGGTTGCGAAGCGAAAAATTGCACTACGTCAGCGGCGTTGCAGCAAAGGGAATCCGTCGTATCCAAGGGGCAATCGCAAATCGTCGCGCTATGGCCGGAAAAGCTCAGGTCGCTGCGCGACAGGCCTTCCAACGCGAGGCCATCCGCCGTTACCAACCGCAGCCATTTCCGGGCGAGATACTGCTTTTCGTTGCTGAGAGAAACACTTTCGGATTCGCCAGGTCGGGGGACCTTGGTTGGGCGAGGTACGCCGGGAGCGGACTTCGAATCCACAAATTACCTGGCGGCCACGACGGCTTCACATTCCGCGATGGAGCCAAGGAACTTGCGCGTTTGCTCCATCCACATCTGAAATGATCGGATATCCTCGTCCGCGCGGAACGGGCACGACACACCCTGTTCGCCTTGATTTGGCGTTGACCCCTGGCGCTATCCCTCGAGAGAGCGCACCATTTTCGTCTGCAAGCGGAGACCTTGAGTGAAACTGCCGAATACTCCGAGCTTTCGTTTGGACGGCCGACGTGCACTCGTGACCGGCGCCGGTCGCGGGCTCGGCGTCGGCATGGCGGCGGCGCTGGCGGACGCCGGCGCCCAAGTTGTTCTGGCGGCGCGCACCGCCTCGGAGATCGAGGCGGTGGCCGGCGCAATCCGGTCACGCGGCTGTTGGGCCGAACCCGCCGTGGCAGACGTGACCGACGTCGCCGCGGCCGAGGAGCTGATTGCCGCACGTGGGCCGTTCCAAATTCTCATCAACAACGCGGGTACGAACCGTCCGGCACACCTGCTCGACGTGACCCAGGAGGACTACGACGCCGTCGCTGCCATCAATGTTCGCGCGGCCCTTTTCGTCACGAAGGCGGTTGCCCGGGGACTGATCGATGCCGGTCTTCGCGGCTCGATCATTCACATCGGCTCGCAAATGGGGCACGTGGGCGGGCCGAAGCGCACGGTCTATTGCGCGAGCAAACACGCGGTGGAGGGCATGTGCAAGGCCATGGCGTGGGAACTGGGTCCACACAATATCCGGGTGAACACTATCTGTCCCACGTTCATCGAGACGGATATGACCAGAGCAGCACTTGCGGACCCCGATTTTCGGGCGTCTGTGACCTCGAAAATCGCTCTCGGGCGAGTTGGGACGGTCGAAGACATCATGGGTGCCGCGGTGTTCCTGGCCTCCGATGCGGCGGCGCTGATCACCGGCTCGGCGCTCATGGTGGATGGTGGCTGGACGGCTGCTTGACGCGGCCGGGACGAGATTGACTACCACATCGGGCGGGGGCGCAACGCGGGGGCGCGGTCACACGTCGCGCCCGTGCTCCAGCAGACGCGCCCTTGCGGCGTCCGGAATCGGCTGTGAGCGTTGCTTCTCGAAGTCGAAGTGCACGTAGGTGACGGTGCCCTTGGCACACAACCTGTTGCGTTGCCAGACCTCCTCGTATAAGCGGAAGCTTTTCGTGCCCACGTGGTCCACCCAGGTTCGCACCTCTACCTCGTGCTGCCAAAAGATCTGCGCGACGTAATCCAGGTTGGTGTTTACCAGCACTACCCGCCAGTCGTCGAACGATAGGTCGGGTGTGATGATTCGGAATATCTCGCGGCGCCCGGCCTCGAGCCATACCGGTACGACCGTATTGTTAATGTGGCCGGCGCCGTCGGTTTCCGCAACGCGAGGTGTGATGTGGGTGGCGAACATTTCCTCGCCTATGGGCCGAGAATCTGGATCAGTGTATGAATCGAAATCGAAGGTCGGGTTGCAATCCGAGGCATGGCGAACTGTATCGCATATCATGCCATGGACAAACCGCTGCCTGATCAGGGGTCATCCGTCCCAAATGAGCGCCAGGACCAAAACGTTGATAGCCGTCATCCTGTTGGGAATTGTCGACGCGGTGGTCCTCGGCGTCCCCGTTCTCGCCCTGGTGCTCGTTTACGTGATATTGACAAAGCCGGGCTGGTTCATGGCTGTCGTACACGACATTTACGCGGAGTGGTGACTGGACAATAGCCTCGAGTGAGTTTTTCCCACGATGGAAGTCGCCGCGTTCGAGGCGAAAACCGACCTTCCCAAACTGCTGGAACGGATCCAGAAGGGAGAACGTTTCGTAACTGCGCAACACGGTCACACTGTGGCCGAGTTGGTGGCTTACGGAATGGGTGACCCCGAAAAAGTTCGTCGAGCTATTAATAAATTCCAAGGTGTTTCGGGCAGCCCATAGCTGGAAAGGGTCGTCCGTGCGCCACATGCTCGAGAGGCGTCGTAGGAATTGATTGCTTTCGTGCTGGACTGTCCGGAATCGATGGCATTTTCGATGAAGTCGCTGAAGCGACCGATGCCCTGCTCGAATCATGGGTGAAAGACCGCGCGGTTGTGCCCGTGCTGTGGCCAATCGAGGTCGATGTGGAGCCCTTACATAGGGTGCTCGCGGGTGCTGTCGAAAACGATCTATCGGCGTACCATGCAAGGTACGTTGCACTGGCATTGAGGCACAGACATTCGCGTGCAACGCTGGATTGAGGGCCTGCCGCTGCGGGCAGGACAGCGGGAATCGAGGTTCCCTGCAAGAGACCGAGCTCGCGCGGACGCCGCCGGCCCTAACACGCGCACCGTGGGTTCGGCCGAGAAGATGACGAGGAATTCGCCAATGGAGGAAATACGCCGTGTCTGACAAACCCACTCTCTACGGCTTCGACGGGTCCACCTATGTCCGGACCGTACGCATGGTGCTCGCTGACAAGGGCGTCGATTACGACCAGGTTCCGGTCAACGTCTTGGCAGGTGAGCCGCGGCAGCCCGAGCATCTGGCCCGGCATCCATTCGGTAAGGTGCCGGTGCTCGACGTCGATGGGATGCGTATCCGGGAGACCGACGCGATTTGCCGGTATCTCGACGAGACACGGTCCGGCCCCTCGCTGATCCCGGGTAACGCCAAGGATCGCGCCCGCATGACGGAGGTAATTGGCCTGATCAACAGCTATGGCTACGGCGCACTGGTCGGCGTTGCAGGCTACCACCTGTTCCCGGATTTTATCGGGGGGAAGGACGACGATGCGCGGGCCGCCAGTCTGGACAAAAGTGAGACGCTGTTGAAGCTGCTGATGGAGATCAGGGGCAAGAGCGACTGGCTTGCAGGTGAAAAGCCGAGTCTTGCCGACTACTTCCTCGCGCCCATCATGTTCTACGTTTCGCTGACACCGGACGCCGATCGCCTGCTGAGCATTTCCGGCGTCTCGGACTGGTGGCAGTCCGTAAACGGACTGGCGAATTTCAAGGCAACCGAACCCGATCTGGGCTGAACGCCGAGCCAGAGGACGGAATTGAGATATCACCTGCTGCGACATTCGTCCGGCGACTCTGGGATGGAGATTTTACCTGATTCCCCGGCGACCCGATTCTCAAACGCAGCAGGCGCGGCGCGTCCCAATGTCGCGAACATGTGTCATCCGCAAGGCAGTGTGGCTGACCCGCGCCTATGAAACCTTCCAGTCCAGATTCGCGGGGCTCGGGGGTTGCCCTGTGCAAACGCATCGAGGGGGCTTGGGTCCGGTCGCCTCTGAATACGCCAGCTATACTTGCGTTGCGGCTAGGG
>JBFGYN010000409.1:0-3771 GCA_041587415.1 Candidatus Competibacterales bacterium
AGCTCGCAGGTGGTTGATCGGTAGAAGTTTATGTCCAGTTTAGCGGCTCAGTTCTGGCGTACAAAGTGTACCGCCGCCGAAGGCCTACCCCGGCCCTGGCGGTTTCTCGCTCGTCCTCGAGTTGGGCGTCGCCTCCCAAGTCCACATCGATACGCGGAAATCGCCTTTTGTCTGTCAACGGACGCTCTCAAAAACCGACAGCCTGACCCTCCTTTCGGGGGTCGGAGGCCGCGCAGTAACCGGCATCGAGTTTCCAGACGAGCTGGCCGCCACCGAAAATCAGACCGGTATCACCCTGGTGCAAGATGTGCCCTCGATCCGAAAGACCGGACGCCACGATGGGGTCGAATCCGGATTCCAGCGCGATTTCGCCAAACTCCGTGAGGTACCAGCGCGGCGCGTCGAGTGCGGTCTGCGGGTTCTGGCCATGGTCCAGGATTCGACTCAAGACCTGAACGTGCCCCTGCGGTTGCATGTGCGCCCCCATCACCCCAAACGCGCAAATTGGCCGGCCGCCTCGGGTCAGGAATCCGGGGATTATCGTGTGGAAGGGACGCTTACGCGGCCCCACGCAGTTGGGGTGCCCGCTTTCCAGCGTAAATCCGCTTCCACGATTGTGGAGGGCGATTCCTGTCTTAGGAACCACCACGCCGGACCCGAAACCACGATAGTTGGACTGGATGAGAGAGACCATCATGCCCTGCGCGTCCCCAACTGCGAGATAGACCGTGCCACCATCCAGCAGGCGGACTCGTCTGTGCTCCCTTACACGCTCTAAGTGGATGCCCCGGGCGAGCAACTCGAGGAACTCGGGCGCGAGAAGTGCCTCTGAACTGCATTCCATCGCCGCCGGATCGCCCACGTGGCGGTGCGCGTACGAGAAGCCCCTTCTCATCGCCTCGATTTGCAGATGATGCCAGTCAAGCCCGTCCACGGAATGACTGTGCACTGGAAACCGATCGAGAATTCCGAACGCAATCAGCGCCGCTACACCCTGGCCATTGGGGGGCAGCTCGTGGACTCGGTAATCCCTGTAGCCTACGGAAATCGGATCGACGAAGAACCCCCGGTGCGCTGCCAGATCGTCCTCTGTCAAGGCTGAACCAGCGTCTCGCGCGCTGGCGATGATGCGTTTGGCCAGGGCACCGCGGTAGAAGCTCTCGCCCCTGGTGGCCGCGATGTCCTCGAGTGCGGCCGCCAGTGGCATATTGCTGAAAGGCTCACCCGCCCGCGGCGCCCGGCCGCCCGGCAGGAAGGTCTCCGCGAATCCGGGTTCTCCGGACAACGCCGCCTGGCTTTCCCATGCGCTGGCAGTGACCGGACCGACTGGAAACCCGTATCGCGCGTAATGAATCGCCGGTTCGAACAACTGAGCAAAGGGCAGCTTGCCAAACCGCTCCGAAAGCTGGACCCACAGGTCCACAGCGCCGGGGACGGTGACGCTTTCCCAGCCACGTTTCGGCATGTCCGGGAGCCCAGCGAAACGCGCACGTGACCACCCCGCAGGAGAGCGACCCGATCCGTTGAAGCCGTGCAACCGGTGTCCGTCCCACACCTGTGCAAATCCGTCCCCACCCGCGCCGTTGCTAGTCGGCTCCACCACGGTCAGTGCGATCGCGGTGGCCAGCGCCCCATCCATGGCGTTGCCACCCCGCCCGAGCATGGACAAACCCGCCTGAGCAGCGAGAGGTTGCGACGTGGCTACGACATTCTTCGCGACGACAGGATAGCGATCCGCTCCATAGCGGGGCTTCCAATCGAATGGAACTTGCCCGGCTGTCACTCAGTGAAAAATTGCTCGCCTCACCGTGCGATGCCCAATGGCATCCACGCGGCGCATCAGGGCGCGCCCGGTCAACGCCATTGCCGACAGGAAGCAAACCGACGCAAACGCGAGAAAATCTCCCGGCGTCAGCCCGAGCCCTCGATAGGAAAACTGACCGGTCATGGCAAGCAGCTTGAGCGCGATCCCAGCGACTACGCTCACGATGCCCAATGCGATCGCCGACTCCACAAACAACCTCGACATGGATCGTTTCATTCCTACTCACCTCACTAGAGAGCGTTTTCCGCCGATCTGCGTGGTCCGCCTGCTTGCTGGAGCCCTAGCCTGATACTCTCGACCGGCACCGTGAGATTCCAGTCCATTGACAATGCATTTTGCACCATGGGCCGAACGGACTTGGCAATGCCATGCCTCGCGCGGATCGGCCAAAACGCAGAGCCAGATTGGATCGTACGTTTACAAGGGCGGACTGTTTCGGATCGCAACACCCAGAATCAGCAGTAATTTCCGATATTGAGAACATTTTTCGTTAATGCACGGGTCGCCCGGCAACGGCTCTCGGACTAGCCCGGAAGGCTCACCCGAAAGCACGTCCCATGAGATCCGGTGTATTCCAGGGTCAGGTCCCCACCATGGGCGCGAACCAGATCGCGGGCCGTTGCCAACCCCAAACCCGATCCACCGGGCCGCCCCGATGGTGCAAAAGGTTGGAACAGATGTGCTCGAGCGTCTTCCAAAATGCCAGTGCCCTGGTCCGCAACGGATACAACCACCGACTTCGCCTCACGCCGAGCGGCTATTCTTATGGTCGCGTCACCGGGTGACGCTTGCGCCGCATTGAGCCCGAGGTTCAGAAAGACACGGTACAACCGTTCGCGGTCGGCGTCGACCGTTAGTTCCTCATCGACGTCGGTTAGCCAATTGACAGCGTGGCCGCTGGCAATGCGGACCGCCTCACCGACTTCCTCCAGCAAGTTCGCCAGCAGAAAGATCGCGCGATTCGGCGCGGCTTGCTCGCCGCGGGCAAGGTCCAGTGTCTGGGTACACAGGTAGACGGCCTTTTCGACCGAATTTACGAGCAGTTGCGCCACACGCGCGACTGCCGGGTCGTCAGCGCGAGCGAGTCGCTCCGAGGAGAGGGAAACGGTCGACAGGATGCTCTTCAAATCATGGTTTATCTTGCTGACCGCGGTTCCGAGAGCAGCGAGCCGAGTTCGCCTGGCAAGAGATTCACGCACTTCCCGCTGCATTTCAGCCAATTCACGCTCGAGCACGCCGATCTCGTCACGCCGCCGACTGGGACGGATGCGGCGGGACGGATCTTCGGGGGCATCGCGAAAGGCAATCAAATTCGCAGTCACGCGGCGCAGTGCGCGCACCATGATCCATTGCAGGCTGAGATAGACGAGCCCGGCGGTGAAAAGGGAAATGATGGCCGACAGAGCGAGAATCCGTTGCGAGTAGTGGACCATTGCGCGGTAGAGGGCGCGCTCGTCCAGGTAGACTTCGACCATCAACGATGGCTGCAAGGGGGCCGGCCCAACGACACTCAGGACACGTTTGCCGCCGTGCGCAAGCGTAACGAATGCCTCGCGAATTCGAATCCACGGCGTCTCGTCACGCAAATCCACTTTGGCATCGGCGCCCGGATTCCGCCCCAGCATGAGATAAGCCCGGGGTGGTTCCCAGAGTTCGATGCCGAGCAAGCCCGCGTGCGCCAAAAGTGCACTCTCAAGTTGTGGATCGATCTCGCGCGACGGGACCCCGTGCAGGACCAGGGTTGCAAGGTGGGCGTCGGCAATGTGGTCCTCCAGATAGACTTGTCGGAATCGCGCGATCGACGGCACGAATATCAGCACCTCCGCGATCATGACGAAGGCGACGGTCAGGACAAGCAGCCGGGATGAAAGACTTCTCATGGCCGTATCACGAAACCGCGAACGTCTACCGTTTCACCGAAGAGCCAAGGGATCGTGCGCGCATGG
>JBFGYN010000410.1:0-3767 GCA_041587415.1 Candidatus Competibacterales bacterium
GAACCGTCCCCGCTCCAGCCGCCGGTAATGCAGCCAAAACCCCGCACCCTGCCAGTGCAGGATCTTCAGTTTGTCACGCCGGCGGTTACAGAACACATACCAGCTCTCGGAGAATGGATATGTGTCGTGACACATATCCATTCTTATGTGTCGGGCCTCAATATGTAGCGTTCTTCAACGAAGCCTTCTGATCTTCCGGTAACCGAGTCGGTTGCCGCCACATAATATTCCAAAGTCCACTCCCTTCGATGCTGGGGCGTTCCCGGCTTTGACAACGGGAGGGAGTGGCCATGCTGGAGCACTATTTCAAGTATCGCCGAGTGATCGCGCGCTTTCGCTGCGGCGCTCTCGGTAATGAGATGGATCACATTGCAGCCGATCTATCGAAGGCGGGCTACAAACGCACTTCGGTCAAGTTGTATCTGGCGCGCATCGCTCGTTTCAGCGCGTACGCTGTCGGTTGCGGTTGCAGCAATTCGAGGCCGATTCCCCGTAAGATTGTCGATCGCTATCTGGGAGCCCGGACGACGATCGGGGCACACCGGGCCGCCCAGGTCGCGATCGGCCATGCAGCGCGCTGTTGTCCGGATCGGTTTGCGGCACCGCCCTCCCAGGACCAGCCCGATCCGGATTACCCGATGCTTGCGGGCTATTTGCAACACCTGCGAGTCATTCGCGGCCTAGAACCAAAAACGTGTGAGGGGCTCGTTCTGACCGCCCGGCGGATGCGGGCGTGGCAGAGGGAGCATCTCGCCGATACGCCGCTCTCTGAGCTCACCGCGGTGCACGTCTTGACCATGACGCGCGATGTGCTCGCCGGATGCCGCAGCGATAGCGCAAGATCATCCACCACGGCTTACATGCGTTCGTTCCTGCGCTACCTGCACTGGGCGAACCTCAACGCTCAGAATCTGGCGCAGTTTGTACCAAGGACCCCGTGCAGGCGTCAGGTGCACGTGACGCCGCGACTGTCGTGGAAGAACGTCCGGCGCGCGATCGACGCCATCGAGCCGACGACGCCCTCGGGCATACGAGATCGGGCGGTCATGCTGGTGTTGGCGACCACAGGGGTGCGCAACAAAGAGCTGCGCCAGTTGGAGCTCGAGGACATTCGCTGGCGCGCCGGAGAGCTGGTGTTGCGTCACACCAAGGGGCACCGCGACCGCGTCGTGCCATTGCTCGAAGAGGCCGGTGCAGCGCTCGCTGAGTACGTGCTTCACGCGCGCCCTCCGACCGCGGATCGCAGGATCTTTCTCTCGCTCGTTGCACCAATCCGCGCCTTCACCAACAGCAGTAGCGTATCGCGCATTGTGCGCACTCGACTCCAGCGTGCCGGGGTCCCGATTCAACGGGGCGGGGCTCACCTTCTGCGACACAGTCTCGCTACCCGACTGGTCGAAGCGCGGTGTCCCGTCAAGGAGGTTGCCGATTTGCTGGGCCATCAACACATCGACACCACATCGTTCTACGTCAAGGTCGCCGTGCCGCAGCTCGGCGATGTCGCGTTGCCGTTTCCCGGAGGTGAGTCATGACGCCCTTTGCCAACACAGTGGCCGACAGCATCGAACGCTACATCGCCTTGCAGCACTCGCTCGGCTATCAGTTTCGTAAACAGGCCGCATCGCTCCATGCCTTTGTCCGTTACGTACGCTGCACCCACGCCCGAGGCCCCCTGTCGCAGGCCCTTGCCCTGGACTGCGTCATGGCGAGCGAGCTTACGCCCAACGGAAGAGCCCTCCGTTATGCGGTGATCCGAAGGTTTGCGCAGTACCACGCCGCCTTCGACCCTCGCACCGAGTCGCTCGATCGGCGCGCCCTACCTCGTTGCCGTGCCGTTCCACCGCCACGGATTCTGAGCGAACGAGAGCTCCACTCGCTCATGGCAGCGAGCCAGCGGATATCGCTCGCCCAGCCCTTGCGGGGACAAACGTTGACGACGGTGATTGGCCTATTGGCAAGCACGGGATTGCGCTCCGGAGAAGCATTACGGCTAGATCGTTCCGACGTGGACCTCACCAGCGGGATTCTCCAAATTCGCAAGACCAAATTCCGTAAGGACCGACTGGTCCCTGTCCACGCCAGCACCTTGGCCGCACTGCAGAAGTATGTGCGCCACCGCGATCTCGCATTCCCGATTCTAAATACGCCGGCTTTCTTCGTCAGTACGCGCGGCGTCCGGCTGTCGAGCTCCGGCTTGTATTACGGGTTCGAGCAAGCTTGTACCGTTGCTGGAGTCAACGCGCACGCAGCCAAGCCTCTTCGACCTCACGATCTGCGTCATCGGTTCGCTGTCACGCGCCTCGCCGAATGGCATCGACAGAAGCTCGATGTTCAGTCGATGCTGCCGCTGTTGGCAACCTACCTCGGTCACGCCAGATACAGCGATACCGCCTATTACATCACTGCCACGCCGGAGCTGTTGGGCTTGGCTGCAGCAAACGCCTTCGGCGACGGAGGTGGCGCATGAACGCCCAGCCCTCGCTTGCTCATCATCTGGAGTCGTTCTTTCACCGACGGTTGACGGAGCAGCGCAACGCCACACCGGCCACCATTGAGGCGTACCGGGACGCTCTTCGATTGCTGGTCCTCTTCGCCTCGGAACACACCGACAAGAAGCCCTGTGCACTTGCTGTCAACGATCTCGACCGCGATGTGATCCTGGCATTCCTCGACAATCTGGAGCGCGCCCGCGGCAACGCCATCCACACCCGCAACGCACGGCTCACCGCCATACGGTCATTCTTTCATCACATCGCAGCCAGCGATCCCGCTTCAATCGGTATTGCGCAACGTGTGCTCGCGATCCCAAGCAAGAAGGCGGATGTCCCCACGACCCACTACCTCACCAAAACCGAACTCGACGCACTCATTGACGCGCCAAACCGGAACTCACCGCGCGGGCGTCGCGACCGGACGCTCCTGTTATTCCTTGCTCGCACCGGGGCCCGGGTCTCCGAGGCGCTCGGCGTCCAGGCAGCGGACCTCGTATTGGACGGAGCACGCTCGCAGGTCATGCTTCGCGGCAAGGGCCGCAAGCAACGTAGGGTGCCCTTGGCCAGCGACCTCGTCGCCGCCATCGACAACCTGCTGCGCGAGCGAGGTGTAGGCCAACATGAGCCCGTTTCACTGTTCGTTGGCACGCACGGACGGTGCCTGACACGCTTCGGCGCCATCCATGTCGTGCGCCGCGCCGTCGCCGCCGCATCCCAGCAGATGCCCGAACTCGCGCGAAAGCAGATCTCGCCGCACATCTTCAGGCACTCCCTGGCGATGATCCTGTTGCAGTCGGGCGTGGACCTGCTGACGATCCAAGCGTGGCTCGGGCATGCGCAGGTCGCCACCACCCATCGCTACGCGGCAGCGGATGTCGAAATGATGCGTCGCAGCCTAGACAAGGCCGGCATCCGAGGCGATGCCGTGCACCGCTTTCAACCCACGGATTCGGTGCTGAGCTTGCTCGAGAGTCTCTAGATATTATGCGGCGGCAGTCACAGGACAATCGCTCTATTATCAATCGCTTGAGTGCAAGCTTGGGACTGGCCGCTGCATATTCACATCCGACACATAAGAATGGATCAGCCTCCAGCACCTCGCTCACCCACAGCGACAACCCGTTGATCGAGCGGCGCAGATCCGTCGGACCCACAGCCAGGTAGACCTTCGCACCGCCGAGCTCAGCCCACACGCCCAAGCACCTCCAACACCCGGCGCAGCGTCTTGGCGTCGAAACCCTCGCCGATCTCCAGCCGCAGCCCGCCGTCGAACAC
>JBFGYN010000411.1:0-3761 GCA_041587415.1 Candidatus Competibacterales bacterium
ACGAGGGTAATGGACAGGCCAGCGGCAGCCGCCATGGCATAGGTTTTGGTGTAGGCCAGTGGTGCAAACAGACGGCCTTCCTGGGCTTCCAGGGCAAATATCGGGACAAAACTCAGGGTGATGATCAATAACGAGAAAAACAGCGGCGGCCCGACCTCGACGGCGGCCTGTTGGATAATCAGCCATCGATTTTGGTCCGTCAGCCGTTCTTTTTCCAAGTGTTTGTGGACGTTCTCCACCATGACGATCGCGGCGTCCACCATTGCTCCGATGGCGATGGCGATGCCGCCCAGGGACATGATGTTGGCGTTGATTCCCTGGTGATCCATGATGACGAATGCCGCCAGTATTCCGAGCGGCAGGCTGAACACGATGACCAGAGACGAGCGCAGGTGAAACAGGAAAAGGGCGCACACCAAGACCACCACGATGAACTCCTCGACCAGCTTGTGCTTCAGGTTGGCAACGGCGCGCAGAATCAGATCCGAACGGTCGTAGGTCTCCACGATCTCGACACCTTCGGGTAGCCCAGCCTGCAACTCGGCCAACTTGTCCTTGACCCCCGCGATGGTGGCCAGAGCGTTCTCACCCGAGCGCATGACAATGACCCCACCGACCACCTCCCCCTCGCCGTTGAGTTCGGCGATGCCGCGGCGCATCTGTGGGCCGAGTCGTATTTCGGCGACGTCCGCAAGCAAGATCGGAGTGCCGGTGGCGGTGTTCACAGCCAGGGGTACGCGCCGCAGATCCTCCAGATTCTCTAAATATCCGCTGGCTCGCACCATGTACTCGGCTTCGGCCATCTCCAGCACCGAGCCGCCAGTCTCCTGATTGGCACGCTGGATGGCGTCTTTTACCTGCATCAGAGTCAAGCCATACGCCCTGGCGCGATTGGGATCCAGCACTACCTGATACTGCTTGACCATGCCACCCACGGTGGCGACTTCGGCGACACCATTGACCGTTTGCAGCTCGAACTTCAGAAACCAATCCTGCAGAGACCGCAACTGCGCCAGGTCACGGCGGCCGCTGCGGTCGATCAAGGCATACTCGTACACCCAGCCGACGCCGGTTGCGTCCGGTCCCAGCGCAGGACGAGCCTGCTGCGGCAGGCGCCCCGTAATCTGGCTCAGGTACTCCAGCACCCGCGAGCGCGCCCAGTACAGATCGGTGTCGTCATCAAAGATGACGTAAACGTAGGAGTCGCCGAAAAACGAGTAGCCGCGCACGGTCACGGCCCCGGGCACTGCCAGCATTGCGGTCGTGAGAGGATAGGTGACCTGTTGCTCCACGACCTGGGGCGCCTGGCCCGGATAAGCCGTCTTGATGATCACCTGCACGTCAGAAAGGTCCGGTATGGCATCGAGCGGCGTGCGCTGCAGCGCGACGATTCCCCAGCCCGCAAGCAGTGCGCTGAGAACCAGGATCAAGAATCGATTGTGTATGGACCAGCGGATGATATGAACGATCATGGCGGGCTCCCAGCTCAGTCGGCGTCGGGTTCTGTCATGCGCCGGAGGCCAGCCCTGAGGCTGGCTTCGGAGTCGATCAGAAACTGGCCGGAAACCACGACGGTGTCGCCCTCCTGGAGCCCGGCCAAGATCTCGATGCGCTCACCGGTCTCGATCCCAGGTTGCACCTCGACCGGCTCGAATCGGCCCTCGCCTCTGGCCACGATGACGCGCTGTGTGTCGCCGCCACGGATCAGTGCATCGGTGGGAATACTCAAGGCGTTGTCCAGCGGTCCGCTGTGAAGGGTGACGTGCGTGTACATGTTGATCTTGAGCCGCTCGCCGGGATTGTCGAACCGCAGCCGCACTTTGAGGGTGCGCGTCTTGGGATCTAGATCCGGGTAGATGTATTCCACTTCGCCGTGCCAGACTTCGCCAGCCAGATAGGGCAAGCGCACCTCCGCACGTTGCCCCGCAGCCACCCAGCTCGCCTGCCGTTCGAAAACATCGACCAGCACCCAGACGCTGGCCAAACTCGCCAGCGTCAGGATCTCGCTTTCCGGTTTGATGTACATGCCCTCGCGAATATCGAGTTGGGAGACGACCCCATCCTGGGGGGCGTAGACCGGAACCCGTGGCGCCGCGGTGCGTTTGTTGTCCAATTCCTTGATGTGCACGGCCGGAATGCCCAAAGCCAGTAGGCGCTCTTTTGACGCAGGTACAACGCCGGGCTTGACGAGCTTTAGTCCCTGTAGGTACTCGCGTTCAGCGTTCACCAACTCCGGGGAGTAGAATTCGAACAGCAGCTCGCCTTTGCGAAACCGATCGCCCGCTGCCCGCGCGCGCAAATTCTCCACCCAGCCAGCCGTGCGCACATGCACTTGGCTGATGGTGCGCTCGTCGTAGCGGATGTAGCCGACGGCGTCGATGCGCCGCGACAGCACGCCGCGCATGACTTTCTCGGTACGGACCCCGAGGTTGTTGACCACGGCAGGGGTGATGCGCACCGCGGTGCCGTCATCCCCGTTGTCATTGTCGTAGACCGGCACATAGTCCATCCCCATGTTGTCCTTTGCCGGCACCGGCGAAAAGATTGTCGGATTCATGGGATGGCGGTATTTCGCCGGCTTACGCTCAACAGACGAGACGGCACCTTCGGATACGGCTTCCTGGGCAAACCAAGCCCCGATCCAAGCTTTCGCGACTGTTATTTCCTCTTGACCGACGAGGACGAGAAACACGCCCAGGGCGGCTGCGACCAACCAGCACACAGTCTTGAGTGACATGACCCAACGCCTCCTGAAAGAGAAGCAAACTGACCGAATCGATCGGCCAGCACCTGATTCGCCGAATCAGGTTCGAGGCGGGCGTAGAAGCCGGGATGGAGGGGCTTCGGGTCGGGAGGGCGATACTGTTGAAGACCACACGTGGTTGGCCACGGTTGGGGGAAGCAGGCGGCTGCCGCTGGAATGGCCGGCCCCTGGGCACAAGCCACACAGTGCGGCAACGGAGTCGGCGTCGGCGTGGATGTGGTCGCCGCACGGTTGCGGCTCGTTGGCGCCGACGCTACGGCAATCGCACCCGTGACAAGCTGTCCCTGCCCAAATCTGAGCGGGCAGTGCAATCGCCACAATCACCAGGAGTGCAAATCGCCACACTCCCGCGCGCCGGCGGCTCAACGTGCTGGTTGCCAAGTCGGTGCCTCCAACTTAGCCGTATCGTAAGCTCTTTACGGATTGCGGGCGGGGGTGGATGCACGGCAATGGCAGCGATGGAGCCGAGCCTCGGGAATCACGTTGATCCGCGGATTCGGAGCACTCAGCTTGTGCGAAACAGGCACGGACCGGACTGAGATTCGGTCACCGAAACGACAGTTTGATTCCCGCTGCACGGAGGTATTCTGCTTCTTCTTCCAAATCCCCTCGCGTAAGCGGGCTCGATTCCAGCCACCCTGCTGGGAACGAGAGCTCGATCTTCTTGCCCGACGCTTTGATTCCGATTGCGGGCAGTGCTACACGGGCTCTACTGCGATAGCGCAGTACCGCGATCCGCAGCAACACGCACAGGCGCCAAGCCACCTCGGCCAATTGTCTCGGCAGTTGTTTCAGTTCGGACCGCGGAAACTTCCTTCGATGCCCGCGCACCAGCACCGCCAACAGACTTTGCTCCGAATGCGAGAACCCAGCCATCTCCGAGTTTTCCAGAATGTAGGCACCATGTTTGTGGTATTGACTGTGGGCGATGGCCAGCCCGATTTCGTGCAGCCGCGCGGCCCATTCCAAGTGGTGCGCCAGCTCGGTGTCGTCGAGG